>NZ_JAMXSG010000065.1:0-23550 GCF_024124365.1 Pseudonocardia sp. McavD-2-B | reverse complement strand
AGCGCCGGCCCGCGCGATTCCCGTCGGGACCCGCAGCACAGGCCCCGGCCGTCCAGCGGCTCCCCGAGCCGTTCCGCGCGGCCCCGCTGCCCGAGGGCGGCGGTACCCGGACCTCCGGTGGCTTCCGGCTGCCCGACTTCCCGGCCCGCACCCGACCGGTACTGCCCGCCGTCCTGGGCGCGGCGGCCGCGGTCGTCCTGGCCCTCGGTGTCGTCGCCGGGGTCACCGGCACGTCGGACGCGTCGCCGGCGCCCGCGCCCGCCCCCGTGTCCACTCCCTGACCGATCTGCTTGTATCCCCGCCGTGGGGATCTCCTGGGACGACTACCGCAGCCACGACGCCGTCGGGCTGGCCGCACTCGTCGCCGCGGGTGAGGTGAGCGCGGCCGACCTGCTGGAGGCCGCCGTCGCCCGCGCCGACGCCGTCGAGCCGGGCCTCAACGCCATCCGACTGCGCCTCGACGACGCCGCCCGCTCCCGCGCACGCGGCCCGCTGACCGGGCCGTTCGCGGGCGTCCCGTTCCTGGTGAAGGACCTCGCCCAGCACCTCGCCGGGGTCCCGACGGCGTCCGGCTCCCGTCCGCTCGCCGACCATCCGCGCCCCGAGACGTCGACGGTGGTCCGGCGCTGGACCGAGGCCGGTCTCGTCGTGTTCGGACGGACCGCCACCCCCGAGTTCGGTGCCCGCGCCGTCACCGAGCCCGCGCTCGGCGGCCCGACCCGCAACCCGTGGGACCCCGGCCGCACTCCCGGCGGCAGCTCCGGCGGGTCCGCCGCGGCCGTCGCCGCCGGGATCGTCCCCGCGGCCGGCGCGAGCGACGGCGGCGGCTCCATCCGCATCCCGGCCGCCGCCTGCGGGCTGTTCGGGCTCAAGCCGGGCCGCGGCGTGACGCCGTCCGGGCCGGACGTCGCCGAGGGTTTCCACGGCGCGGCGGTGCAGGGCGTGCTGTCGCGGACCGTGCGGGACTCGGCGGCCCTGCTCGACGTGTCGGCCGGGCCGGAGCCGGAGGGCCCCTACATCGTGCGTCCGCCGGAGCGCCCCTACGCCGACGCCGTCCGGGACGACCCGGCGCCGCTGCGGATCGGGCTGGCCACCGCCTCGCCGCTGGGCACCGACGTCGACCCCGAGGCGGTCGCCGCGGCCACCGACGCCGCCGAGCTGCTGACCTCCCTCGGGCACGTCGTGGAGGAGTCCGCCCCCGCCCTCGACGGCCGGGCGCTGGCCACCGACTTCCTCACCACCTGGTTCTCCACGATCTCGGCCCAGGTGGCGGCGGCGCGGGCGCTGACCGGCTGCGGCGACGACGCCTTCGAGATCGAGACCCGGGTCATGGCCGCGATCGGCCGCGCCACCCCCGCGCCGGACTACCTCGCCGCGCTCGCCCGCCGCCAGGACCACACCCGCGCGCTGGCCGCATTCCACGAGCGCTACGACCTGCTCCTCACCCCGACCCTGGCCCGGCCGCCGTGGCCGATCGGGGAGCTGGCGCTGCCCGCCCCGGCCCGGATCGGCGCGCAGGCGCTGCTGCGGGCCGGCGCGTCCGGCCTGTTCGGACGGCTCGGCCTGGTCGAGAGCCTGGTCGACGCCAACTTCGCCCCGGTGCCCTACACCCAGCTGGCGAACCTGACCGGGCGGCCCGCGTCGTCGGTGCCGCTGTACCGGACGGCGTCCGGGCTGCCGCTGGGCGTGCAGTTCGTCGGGCGGCCGGGGTCCGAGCCGCTGCTGCTCGCCCTGGCGGCGCAGCTGGAGCGGGCGCGGCCGTGGGCGCACCTGCGGCCCGCGGTCCGGGGCCGGTGAGCCGGTCCGGCTACCGGTAGTTCGTGAACTGCAGCGCGATGCCGAAGTCCTTGGACTTGAGCAGCGCGATGACGGCCTGCAGGTCGTCCTTCTTCTTGCCCGAGACGCGCAGCTGGTCGCCCTGGATCTGGGCCTGGACGCCCTTGAGCTTCTCGTCGCGGATGGCCTTGCTGATCTCCTTGGCCTTGTCCTGCGCGATGCCCTGCAGGATCTTGCCGCCGGCCTTGTAGGCCTTGCCCGACAGCTGGGGCTCGTCCACCTCGAGGGCCTTCAGGCTGATCGAGCGCTTGATCAGCTTCTCCTTGAACACCTCGATCCCGGCGAGCAGCCGCTCCTCGGTGTCGGACTCGAAGGTCACGGCCTCCTCGCCGGCCCATGCGACTGTCGTGTTGGTGCCGCGGAAGTCGAAGCGCTGCGACAGCTCCTTGGCGGCCTGGTTCAGGGCGTTGTCCACCTCCTGGCGCTCCACCTTGCTCACGACGTCGAACGACGGGTCGGCCATCGGTCACTCCCTCGGGTCGGTCGGGGCCCCCTCGTCGGGGGCCGTCGGTCGTGTCGTATCCTCGTTCACGCACTCAGCGAGAGCGACGTGCACCCCGGCTGGTTGCCCGAGCGGCCAAAGGGAGCGGACTGTAAATCCGTCGGCGTAGCCTTCCCAGGTTCGAATCCTGGACCAGCCACAGCAGGTGAAAGAGACCCCCGACCAGCGGAAACGCTGGAACCGGGGGTCTCTTTCGTTGTCCGGGTGTGTCCGGCTCCGGACGGCTCGTGACGGGTGTTCACGGACCATGCACGGACTGATCTTGGTCGCGGAGGGCGTCCTCCACACGACGGCGGACCGCGTCGTCCTGACCGGCGATGCACTTGGCGTAGACCCGCAGCAGGACATCGACGCTGTGTCCGGCCCAGGACGCGACCTGCGGGGCGGGGACGCCGCCGTTGAGCCAGGTGGACACAGCGGCGTGCCGGAGGTCGTAGGGGCGCCGTGCGAGCGGTGAAGCGGCCTCCTCCACCGTCAGTGCCTCGGCACGGGCAAGGGCCCACAGGCGGCCGTACAGGCTCTCCGAGAGCGGGCCGCCCCGGGCGCCGCGGAACAGCCGGCCTTCCGTGGTGGTGCCGTGCTCGTCGAGGTGCCGCCGCAGCAGGGCGGTCAGCGCCGGCGGGGACGGGACCACCCGGACCTCCTCCGCTCCCCGGTGCTTGAGCTGGCGAGGCTCCCGGCGGGTGCCGGACTCACTCCATGCCCGGCCGGCCGACGGGGCGGAGGCGTTCAGGTACAGCTCACCCCACCCGCGTTCGGGCAGCGACAGGGCCTCCTTGCGCAGCTCGACGGCCTCACCCGGACGCAGGGCGGCGTAGTACATGACACCGAAGAACGCGACGAGTGGCGGCCCGGACCGCTGGCCACGGACAGCGTCGAGGAGTGCACGGGCCTGCCGGTGGTTGATCACGACCCGAGGGTTCACCGCCTCGGTGATCTTCGGGGCACGCCAGCGGAGCGAGGTGATCGGGTTGCCGGACAGGTGGCCGAGTTCCACCGCGTACTCCACGGCGTTGTAGAAGATCGCCCGTTTGCGGCTCACCGTCGACGCAGCGGCGGGTTTGCCGTCCATGCGCAGCGCCAGAGCGTCCAGGGCGGGCCGGAGCACGGTCGGGTCTGCGAGGGCGGTCACGGGCACGGTGTGCGCGGAGACCCAGCGCTCGACCCGGACCAGCTCGTCCGGAGGAGGACCGGCGGCCCGTGTACGGGCGTTGAACGACCAGCCGTAGAGCAGTTGCCGAACGGTCGCGGCAGCGGGTCGGCTCCGGGCGTCGGTGAACAGGGCCGGAGTGACCGTCGCGAGGGACTCGGCGATGCCCTGACGGCTCTTGCCGGCCGCGTGCGGCCACTTCATGTCCACATAGGCCAGGGCGTGTTCGTACCAGCTCGTCACCTGCTCCTCGGGGCGCTGCCACGACACCGGCCGTCCCGTGGTGATGACGAACGCCTCTCCACGACGGGTGGTGCTCACCAGCTCCGAGCGGAAGCTGTCGGCGAGAGCCCGCGTCGGGAACGTGTCGTGCCACTCCTTGCCCGCGACGATCCACCGCACCCGGTACCGGGGCCCGTCCCGGCGCACCCGCTTCGTCACCGACCAGACCCGGACGTCGAACGTCGTCGGCTCCTCGTCGCTCATGCCGCGTCCGCCAGAGCAGCGAGCCAGGCATCCAGGTCGGCCCGGCGGACCCGGATCGCGCCGTTCGGGAGCCGGACGCAGCGCGGACCCCGACCGAGCTGGCGCCACTGGTAGAAGGTCGAGCGAGCCACCTGCAACTCCGCGCACAGCTGCTCCACCGTCAGCTGCTCCGTGCCCGCGACCGGCGTCCGATCCTTGGCCTTCATGCCGCTGCTCCCTCGGTTGCCGAACGGTCGTCGGGCGGTGCGTCAGTGGTGGCGAGGACGGCGGCGTCGTAGTCGGCGCGCCATCGGGAGCGTTGGTTGATCGCATGGAGCAGCAGCACCGTGCGGGGTGGCACGTCGGTGTCGCCGGGTTTGGTGGTCTCCCAGGTGAAGGGGCCGTCGTCGACGGCGTAGGCGGGCTGCACCCCGGCGCGGTCGAGGAGTTGCCGAACGAACGCGGTCCGCTCCGCGCGGTGGTCGGACAGGCTCTTGTTGGACCACTTGCGGGAGACGAGGACTCGGCGTCCGGCGATGCCGAGGTGTTCGGGCTTGTGTGCTTTGCCCTTGCACTGCCCTGGTGTCGTGCCGGGCCGGGCGCCTTTGGGTTCGATGCCGTAGAGCAGCCAGATCGGGCAGCGCGGCGAGCACGGCGTGATGGCCAGCTCGGCGGCGAGACGGCGGGCGTGCTCGCGCTGACGGGACGTGGCGGACTCGTCGAGGCCGGCAGCCTGCCCGACGGACTTGGTGAGGTACTTGGTCAGGTAGCCGATGTGGCGGCCGGCCTCCTCCGAACCGCCGAGGATGCCCTTCACGTGGACCTGCGGACCGAACACCACCGTGTGCGCCGGAGTGGTCAGCGCGTCCGGGGTGGTGGCCTCGTCCCAGGTGGGCAGCGGCTCGCGGGTGTCGGGGTCGACGAACGCCTTGTGGTGGTGGTCCCAGCGCGGGAGCCGGTCCCCGGAGTAGACGATCTCGTTGTGGGCGGGCCACCACACCTGGTGGTAGGTGGCGGCGGTGATCGCCCGGAGTTCGGAGCGGGGGATGGTGCCGCGGATGGCGGCGTGGAAGTGCGGTGCCCCGCGCTTCTGGGGCTCCACGGTGCCGAAGTACTGCACGTCCCAGCCCACGCAGCGGCGGGTGTTCTGCCAGAACCGGTCCAGCAGCTTCGGGAAGTGGATCGCGTCGCGGGCGGCGCGGCGGTAGTCGTAGGTGTCCGGGTCGAGCGCGGCGCCGTGCTTGTCCACCCGCCCATAGGTGTCCAGGGTCAGGGTGAGGAAGGTCGAGGGCCGATACTTCCCGCCGAACACCCGGCCCAGGGTGCGGTCCTCCACCGGGCGACGGGGCAAGTTCGGTGCGTCCTGCCGACGCCGGGTCGTCCGACGCACGGCCTGCGGTGTCGGGTCGAGCGGAGCCAGCCGACCGCGGACCCCGAGCGCGCGCAGCTCCTGGTCCACTTCGGCGATCGTCTCGCGGATCTCCTCGCACTCCTCCTCATCGCCCTTGGCGCGGGCGTCGGTGTAGGCGGCGTGCAGGTCCGCCCGCACCGTCATCAGTTCCTTCTGCGCGGCGGTCGGGTCGGCGGGCTTGGTGATCGGTTCGTTCTCGAGGTGCCAGCCCTCGCGGCACTGGACCATGCGCAGGCGTCGGGCCTTCTCCGCGCAGGGGCGGCACTGGTCCTCCCGCGTGGAGCCGCAGGGCACGGGGACGACGTCGACCCGGCCGCTGCTCTGATCGATCCGGCGCATGGCCAGCGGTCGGACGCAGACGCCGTGGTCTTCCGCGAGCTGCGTGGCGACCTCGTTCGACAGCGCCAGCATCGCCTTCTGCGCTCGGGTGAGCTTGTCCTGGTCGACTGGGACGGCGGGGCTCTCCGGGGCGGTCACGCGGCACCTCCGGCAGGCAGCGCGGGCGTGCCGGGGCGGAAGGGCAGCACCGGCGCGGGACGGCGAGCCGGGTCCGGCGAGGGTGCGGTGACGAACCGTTCCAGGGCCTTGATCGCCTCGTCGGGCACCCAGGCGGCGCGGACGCGCAGGGGTTCGCGGACGCCCTCGCCGAACAGGTAGCCCACGCCGGCCTCGGATTCGCCGATGCGGTTCGCCCACGCACCCCGGTCGTAGGCGTTGTCGCCGAGGACCATCCCGACGTGGCTCTTGGAGGCGACGCGAAGGCAGATGCGGCGCGGGAACAGCTCGCGCACGGGGACGGTGTCCTTGGTGGGTTCCTGGACGTAGCCGCGCACGGTGAACCCGAGGGCGCGGCCCTGGGTGGTCAGCAGCGCAATCCGCTCGGTGATCGCCTCCCGGGTCTTGCGGTCTCCGACGTAGCGCAGCAGGGCGCCGATCTCGTCGAACTCGACAATTTCCAACGGGGTGTCGCGGGTGATCGGCACGAGGCGGGTGGTTCCGGCGTGCTCGCGCTTGCGTGCCTCCATCTGCTCGACCAGGTTGTCGAGCAGGGCGAGGGCGTCCTTGGAGGTGACGGCGTAGCGGTGGAACACGTCGCGGCCGTAGGCCAGTTCCATGCCCTTGGGGTCGATCCCGTTGACCCGGACCAGGCCGTCCCGGATGGCCGGGGCGATCGACAGCAGGGGCGCCCACATCAGCGAGCCCTTGCCCGCGCCGGTGGCGCCGCCGACGAGGGTGTGGCTGCCGCGGATCGACTGCCGCCACGGTGTGCCGTACTCGGTCGCCCCCGAGAGCACCCGGTCCAGGTCGATCGCGTCCCCGGGAAGGCCGGCCATCCCGGCGAGATCGGGTGCGGCGACGGTGGCAGCGAGCAGGTTGCGGCGCTGATAGTCGATCGACACCACGTTCGGTGCGAGTTCGCGGACCTGGCAGCGGTTCACCCCACGCGCCACCGCGAGGGCGCGGGCGGCCTGGTCGAAGTCCTCTGGGGTCTGCCCGGGCACCAGGCGCACCTTGACCTCGTCCCACGAGGGCCCGGAGCGGACCGAGAGGATGCGCGGGAGCTGGTCGCGGCGCGGGCGCTCCCGGGGCGCGGTCGCGGTGCGGCGCAGCGGGTTGACCTGGATGACCGTCGCACCCGCCCGGTCGGGGACCGTCAGGCCGCAGGAACGCAGCCAGCGTGGCATCCGTGGGGCGTAGACCAGCCAGCGCTGCCACCACGACCGGAGGTGCCGCCCGGCCCAGCGATCGAACGAGGGTAGCGACACGACCCGCCACACCCCGAGCCCAGCAGCGAGAACGGCGAGGGCGAGCAGCAGAGAGAGCCAGCCCCACCACCAGCACCACGCCGACACGACGGTCACGGTCGTGGTGGTGCGCCAGTGCCGGACCGCCCACACGACGGCGAGGACGAGGCCCTTGGCGGCGAACCACAGCGCGATGAACACGACCGCGGCGGTCGCGAGAGCTTCCAGGACTCGGGCCATGTAGTGGCCGAGCTTGTAGAGCAGATACACGGCGACCGCGAGCAGGGCGCCGCCGACGGTGAGGATCTGGTTGACCGACAGCGGCACGTCAGCCGGTGAGACAGCAGCAGCGGTGATCACGTGCGGCCTCCCTTGCGACGGGCCGGGCGGACGGTGGACAGCGGGACCAGGGCGAGTTGGCCGAGGTGATCGACGCAGCGACGTCGTCGCGGGTCGGGCCGCTCGTGGAGCGGGGTTCGGCACACCTCGCAGCGAGGCGGGCGCGGGGCGGGCGTGGTGCTCACGCGACATCACCGCCGACGGTCGAGACGGAGAGGGTCAGTCCGGCGCGGTGCAGAACTCGGCGCTCGCCCGGGGTGGTGCCGCCGGTGATGCCGTAGCGGCGTGCCGGGTCCTCGGTGGCCAGGACGTCGGCCAGGCAGGCGGCGCGGACCGGGCAGCCCCGGCAGACCCGGCGGGGTGTCTCGACCGAGGCAGCGCGGTCGTCGACGGGGAAGAACAGCTCGGTGTCCAGCCCGGCGCACGCGGCGTCCTCCCGCCACCGGGCATCGGTGGTCGTGGCGGCGGGGTCGGTGATCGGGACCAGCCGCAGCACCGGCCGGCCTCCGGTCGGGGCGCTCATCGGGCCACCGCCGAGGTGTCCGGGAGTCCGGGTGCGGTGGGGTCGGTGAGGCCGAGGTCGGTCCAGTTGGACATGGCTCCGGCGACGTCGGAGGTGGGGCGGCCGTCGGCGAGGGCCTGCCAGTCGTCGGCGGTGTCGGTCCAGTAGCGGGCCTGGCGTTCGTTGTCGAGGACGGCGGTGACGACGGCCTCGACGTAGATGACGGGGACGCCGTTGGTGGCGGTGTCGCGTTCCAGGACGGTCCACCAGCGGGCGCGGCGGGTGTGGAGCTCGGCGAGGCGCCGTGCGCGGGCGGCGTGGGCGAGCAGGTCCCCGGCCGGGGGGCGTGCGGTGTCGCGGATCGCGCGGCTGGTGCGGCGGAGGCCGGCCTCCACGAGCCTGGCCACCGGAGTGACGGTCGCGGCGGTGGCCGGAGGTGCGGTGTGGGTGTTCATCTAGGGTCGGTGTCCTTCCGAACTCAGATGCCTGGCTAGGGCGTGGGGTGAGGGAGATCGGAGGGGGAGCCCGTTGCAGCGGGCCCCCCTCCACCTGTACGAACGGCAGTTCAGGCGGCGTCCTGGTTCTTGCCCGGGGCGGGGCGCTGGTGGCCGGGGGCGCGCATCCCGGCCGCGCGGAAGCTGTAGGCCACCCGGGGCCGGCCCCCGGACTCCTGCACGTACGGGGTCACGGTCAGGCCGTCGAACTCGACCGGGCGGAACGGCAGACCCGCGGCCGCCTCGGGCGGGACCGGCTGGTGCGGCGCGGCGATCTTCACCGTCACCGTCTTGTCCGTACGCCGTGCCGCGGGGTCCGCGTCGAGGACCGACACCGACCACACCGGCAGGCCGGATTCCTTGTCGAGCTGCTGCACCGGGCGCCCCGGGGCGGACTTGTCGAAATCGCGCACGGGCTCGACCTCCGAGACGACGAACGCGCCGTGCGGGAACACGTCGCCCATCGCGACGGGGAACTTGTTTGCGATCGCCATGACTGGCCTCCTGGTTGTGTGATCAGCCTTACTGGCTTGAGCCAGTACAGCAGGCTTGAGCCAGTGGGTCAAGTGACTGGCTCAGGCCAGTTCGCTATCGTGAAGACATGACGTCTTCGGCACGGGCGCCGCGAGGCGCCAACAGCGACTACAGAGCCATCGCGCACGAGCTGCGCGAGGCGATCACCTCGGGCGAGTACCAGCCCGGCGACAAGCTCCCCTCAGAGCGCGCACTGGCCGAGCAGCACGGAGCCGCGCGCAACACCGCCCGCGAGGCAATCGCCGCACTGCGCCGCGAGGGCCTGGTCAGCGCCGAGCACGGACGCGGAGTGTTCGTTCGCAGCAAGCCGCGCTGGATGCGGTTTGGCCGGCGTCGCTACAGCGCAGCGATGCGCTCCACCAATGAACTCGGCCCGTTCGGCGCCGAGGCCGTCGCGCAGGGGCGGACACCGCACGTCGATTCCCGGATTACGCGGGTTGAGGCGCCCGCCGAGGTCGCCGAACGGCTCGGGATCGAGCCCGGGACGTCGGTCGTGCAGCGGGAGAACTGGTACTTCGCCGACGACGAGCCGTTGCAGATCGGCGTCACCTACGCAGCATGGAGTCTGGTGGAGGGGAACCCACTGGGAGACTCGGCCGACCTGGGCCCGCAGGGCATCTATGGCCAGTTCGCGGCCCTCGGCCACGTGATCGCCCACGTGCGGGAGGAGATCTCGGCGCGGATGCCTACCCGCGAGGAGGCCCAGCGCATGACGATCCCCGAGGGGGTCCCGGTCATCGAGCTGTGGCACACCGGCATCGACGCCGACCGGGAACCGTTCGAGGTCACCCGCTTCGTGATGCGTGCTGACTACTCGGCCTTGGACTACGACATGCCGGTGGAGGACCAGTGACCGAGCCAGAGCGCACCGTCCGCGAGCGCCAGGACGGCGACCTGGCCGTGCTCGCCGCCGTGCTGAAACGGGTCCACGCCCACGACGGCTACCCCGTGGAGGGAGTCGCCGATCCCCGGGCGTGGCTGGAGCACCCGCACGAGATCCAGAGCTGGACCGCCCTCGTCGACGACGTTCCGGTCGGACAGGTCACGCTCACCGAGGCGCATTCGGAGGACGACGCAGCCCGCGCGTGGATCGAGCGCACCGGCGGCACCGTCACCGACATCGCCGTCATGGCCCGCCTGTTCCTCGACCCCGACCACCGGGGCGCCGGTCTCGCCGGGTTCCTCATCCTCGCCCTGCGCCACCACGCCCAGCTCATCGGTCGGACCGTGGTCTTCGACGTCATGGCCAAGGACACCGCGGCCATCCACCTCTACGACCGCTTCGGTGCCGAGCAGATCGCGGAAGTCACCCACCGCTTCGGCGACGGCCACGCCGAGCCCGCCCTGGTCTACGCCTTCCCGGTCCCCAGACTCGCAGGCTGACCAGCAGCTCGGCCGGACCAAACGACGGCTCACGTCCGTGTGCTGCCGAATCCGCCTCTTGAGGATCAAGGCGCCGCCTCCGGCGGCGCGGGGCCGGCCACGCCGGCCCCGGCGCTCGCTCACTACACCTCCGGCCCGTTCGCAGCGCCGGGGCCGGCTACCCGGCGCCCGCATCGCCAGAGCGGTGACTGTGGAACCCCATGACCAAGTCCGCGGAGGCAACGCGTGGCAGCGATGACCAGCAGTTATCCACAGCTCGTCGTTCACGCATCCACATACCTGCCGTCCTGCTTCACGGAGACCTGCTGCGATGCTGCGACGTATGACGTCCGAGGACCCGCGAACCACCTTCGTTCGTAACGCTGCCGTCGAGGCGCAGCTAGATCTACCGGACCATGTGATCAACCGTGTGGCAGCAGATCGCTCCATCCCAGATGGCGAGGTAGCAGGGGCGCTGATCCGCGTCTCCGCATTTGCTCGACTCTCCTCGGTAACCCCAGCAGTTGATCTGACAGAGCGCCTCCTGGCGGCAGGCCGGGGAGACGCCTGAGCTCTCTCACAGCCAACCTGGGCTCCGCCGGCCCTTTCTGGGCGCAATGCATTGCCACGACAGAACCCGGGCTCTGCCCGGACCCGACACCGCTCGGAGATCAGGGGAGTGCGGCGGGGCTGGTGACCTCCTCGCGGCGCGCCGAGACGGCAGCCAGACCGGGGAGCGGGGCGCAAGGCGGGACCCCGTGCCCTGCACCCCACTCCCCGGCCTGGCAGGGGTGAACCCGCGCCGCGAGGAGATCACCAGCAGGCCGGGCATGTGGGGGAGAAGTACTCGCCGGTGCAGCTCACGGACGATACGCGGACGCGGGCGGGTGGTCCGTGCTTACGCCGCAGGTCAGAGCCGGTATGGCAGCTCTCTGTAAATCCGTCGGCGTAGCCTTCCCAGATTCGAATCCTGGACCAGCCACAGCAGGTGAAAGAGACCCCCGACCAGCGGAAACGCCGGAACCGGGGGTCCTTTTCGTTGTCCCGGTGTGTCCGGCCCAGGACGGGACCTGCGGGGCGGGGACACGGCCGTCGAACCAGGTGGGCACCGCGGCGTGCGGGCCACCCCGGGCACCGCGGAACAGCCGGCCTTCGGTGGTGGTGTCGTGCTCGTCGCGGCGGCGCGGGGCCGGCCACGCCTGCCCCGTCGCTCGCCCACTACACCCCCGGCCCGTTCGCCGCGCCGTGTCCGGCCACCCGGCTCCTCAGCGCGGAGTGGGGGCTCTCTCCCATGGAGGAGCAACGGCATCCGATGCGACCGCTGGGGCCGGGGCGTCGAAGTGGATCGCGAGTGCGACGGCGTCGTCGTGGGCGGGGTCGGAGAGCGTCGCCATCACGGCATCGACGATGTCATCGGGTGTCCCAGGAGATACCTGCTCGATGGTGGCGAGCAGCGCGTCGGTGGCGGTGTCGACATCGAGGCCGGGGCCGTCGACCAGGCCGTCGGTGTGCAGCAGCAGTGTGGAGCCGGGCTCGACGACGCGTTCGTGGTCCGCGCGCTCCTGGCCGATGGTGAAGTCGAACCCGAACAGGGCGTCGTGGTCGGTGAGCAGTTCGGTGCTGCCGTCGGGGTGGATCAGGATCGGCGGCGGGTGGCCGGCGTTGGTCCAGCGCAGGAGCCACCGGCCGTCGGCGGTGCGGTGGGTGTAGGCGAGCACGGCGGTGCCTGCGGCGCCGAGGCGGAGTTCGTGGTTCGCGGTCTCGAAGGCCGAGAGCACGGTCGAGGGCGGTCGGCCGGAGTGGTCCCACGCTGCTTGGCGCAGCATGGACCGGGTCTGTCCCATCAGCGTGACGGCGGGGAGGTCGTGGCCGACGATGTCGCCCACCGAGATCCCGACCATCGGGACGTCCGGGCGCCCGGGGTGGGTCATCACCGTGGCGTCGTACCAGTCCCCGCCGACGTTGAGTCGGGCGTCGGCCGGGATGTAGCGGGCGGCCATGGTGAGTCCGTCGATGTCGGGGAGCACCGTCAGCATGGCGTTCTGCATCTCGTGGGCCACGGAGGTGCGGTGGTGCAGGTCCCGGGCACGTTCGAGTGCCTGCCCGGCGTAACCGGCGATGGTGGCGATCGTGAGCAGGTCCGCGGTCTCCACCGCATCGGGCCGGTCCCAGCCGAGCAGGATCGCACCGGCGGGAGCACCGCGGCCCGGGACCGGGGCAGCGACGACGGTGTGCACGCCACGGCGTCGCATCGCCTCGGCCGCCTCGGCCGGGTGTGCTGCGGCGAGGTCGTCCTGGTTCCCGTAGTGCACGACGCGCTGTTCCCGGATCGCGATCGCCGCTGGGGTGCGCACGCGGAGCGTCGTGGTCAGTCGCTGGTCCACAGTCGGATCGATGTCGACGGCACCATCGAGATCCCCGGCTTCTGCCGGTGAACGGGCATCGGCAGGCAGGCTGTGCAGACGACCTGTCCTGTCGCGCAGGACGGTCTCGACGTAGGAGGGGGCCAGCTCGCCCCCGAGCAGTTCGTCGATGCGCGCTCGGACGTCGGGCACGGTGCTCGTGTCGGTGAAGGACTGCGAGGCTCGCAACAGCATCTGGCCACGCAGGTGCGCGCGCCGTTGGACGGAATCGGCCTCGGCGCGGAGGATGGTCTCGGTGCTGGTGTCGTACCGGGCCAGGCGGAGGCGCAGCTCGGTCGAGCACGATCGGGCGATCTCGCCGAGCGCGATGGTCTCCTCCGCCGTCCACCGGCGGGGCTCGTTGTCGATGGCGCAGAGCGATCCGAGGACACGGCCGTGCTCGTCGGTCAGCGGCATCCCGGCGTAGGCGATGACGCCGAGGTCCGGGATCGCCAGGTTGTCCCTGAACCGAGGGTCCATCCGGGCGTCAGCGATGACCAGGGACTGCCCTGAGGTGACCACGTACTGGCAGAACGAGTGCGTCAACGGGGTCGACCGGGCGATGGCGGCAGGCCCGGTCAACCCCGCCATCCCGGGGAACACCTGCCGGTCGGGCTGCACCAGAGTCACCAGAGCGATCGGGGTCGCCAGCGCGCGACGGACCCAGGCGGCGAAGCGTTCCATCTCCGGATCCGACTCCGACCCGAGCCCCGAGCGCCGTAGAGCCGTCAGCCGCTCCGGGCTGTAGAGGGCAGCGCACTCGGGAGCCGGCTCCATCGTGCCGCTCGTGATGTCCTCGGGCATCCTGCTCCTGGGCGTCCGGCTCACACCAGTCGTCGGGTGGTCTGCGAATGATGACGCAGGGTCGTGGGTACTGCTTACCGATGGTCGGATCGGACGTCCAGTTCGTGACACTCGACCGAGGGGGCAGGATGACCCGGTCGTTGTCCCACCCCTACCTCGATCACTCGTGCCTGCCGTTGTTGCGCCGGTGGATCCGTGAGCACCTCCCTGCGGTCGACGACCTGGTGTTCCGCGCCGAGGTGGTCTGCACGGAGCTGGTGGCCAACGCGGTCGATCACGTCGGTGGTGGCGGCGACGTCCGGATCCGCCCCACGCCGGGTGGATGGCTGATCGAGGTCGACGACACCGACCCCGAGGGTGTGCTCACCCCAGGACGATCCCGCCTCGGCAGCAATCGCGGTAGGGGGCTGACGCTCATCAGCGCCTTCGCCTCGTGGGGCGTGCGACGGACCCGCGACGGCAAGACAGTGTGGGCTGTCATCGACATCGCGGAGTGACCCCTCGGCCGTGAAGGTCCGCGCCGCGGCGCCGGCCGCACGGGCTCGCGCGCACCGCTCTCACAGCGTGCGCCGGTGCCACCGGTGACGAGATCCGCCGAACGGTGCTAGCCAAGGTCGGGTACGGCGGTCACGCTCGTCCGACTGCCCTGGAACCCGGAGACGACCCGTTCGCGACTGTGCGAGTGCGCCGTTCCGCAGGAGTGGCGGTGGCATGCCGGCTTCGAGAGCCGCGCGAGCGCGCGATTCTCGATCGGCGTGGCTGTTCCACCGTTCGGCATGTATGCGGGTGGCGCTACGACTCGACGGTCGGCGCGCTCCTCCCGGTCCGGCGACGTCCACCGGCCCGTCGTGGAAGCGCTGGATGCTATCGAAATCCTCGGACACAGGGTCGGACCGGAGTGGTCGTCCACTCCGTTCACCGACTCACGCAGACCCGGATCGGACACGTGAGTCAGGTGTCCGATCCGGCCCCGGGACACTCCGATCGAGCAAGGAGCGCAACCCTCCATGTCAGGTATCGCCGTCAAGGCCTCGTCGGACCGGCCCGTCACATCCGCATTCGACCCCGACGGATCGACGCATCCCCGGTTGTGGTTCATCTACGTGGCCGGTCGGCTCGATGCGGGCCTGGCAGTTCGGGTCCTGCGCCTGCTCGACGTCCAGCTGGAACTCATCCAGGCCGGTCTCGCCGACAAGACGCACGTGGTCATCGATCTGGCTGCGACCACGACCATCGACGCGGGCGGCGTCGCGACGCTGCGACATGCACCGTTCGAGGCCGCACGACTCGGGGTCACCGTCTGGCTCTCCGGTGTGACCGGACGGACCGATCGGCTGCCGACGCGGAGCCGGAGCATGCTCGACCGGATCCGGATGTTCCCCGACGAGGAGGCCGCCGTCCTGGCCTACACCACGGGGACGACCACCGCCGACGTGGCGGGCCGGCGGGCCGGTCGCGGCGTGGCGACGTGACGACCGGGGTGGACGACGGGCCGGTGGGCGCCGAGGGCGCGCCGCGGTCGACGGCGTCCCGGCCCGCGCCCCCGGTTGCCCCTCCCGTCATCCCGCCCGACGGGACGGGCGAGGGCCACGGCTGCACGACCGTGCTGGTCATCGACGGACACGACCTGGTCGGCACGGCACTGTGCCTGGCACTGCGGCGGGCTGGGAACGAGGCACACCAGATCGTGCTCGGTCCGCACGACGTCATGCTGGCGGCCGCCGGCGCGTATCCGCCAGGAGTCGTGCTGATGGAGCCGGCGATCGGCTCGGCGACGAGCGGGTGGGACGTCCGCGTTCCGGATCTGGTCGCCGCGCTGACCCGGACGGGGTGTCGGGTGGTGGCTCTGGCGGGACGCCACGACGGCCCGATGCTGGGGGCGATGATCATGGCAGGTGCACTCGGTGCGGTTCCGAAGTCGGCGCCGCTGGAGACCTTGCTCACTGTCGTGGCCGCGGTCGCCGGCCACCAGTTGGTGATGAGTGGTGGCGACCGGGCTCGGTGGCTGGACGACTACGCCCGGTACTGCTGGCGGGTGGAGGTGCGGTCGGGCCACGTGCGGAGGTTGTCTCCACGCGAACTGCAGGTTCTCCGGCTGCTGGCCACCGGCCATCGGGCTGCGGTGATCTCCCGGGTCCTGTCGATCTCGCTGTCGACGGTCCGCACGCAGATCAGTTCTCTCCTGGCCAAACTCGAGGTCGCCTCCCAGCTCGAGGCGGTCGCCTTCTTCCATGACGCGATCGCCGACGCGGGCTCGATCGCACCGGATCGGAGACCGTCGGAGCCGTGACGTCGTCCTGACGTCGGCATGTTCGTGTCCGGCGGCGACCGGACGACGGGTCGGACGGCCCGTCAGCGACAGCGGTCGGCGGAGCGTCTGCCGGGAGTCGGCCACGGCTCCGGCCGAGCCGAGCACCGTCTCGGCGCTGCGCAGGAGGTCGAGCAGCTCCGGGCGCACGAGGCGGTGGTAGGACTGGCGTCCCTCGGCCCGGGAGTCGATCAGGCAGCAGTCCCGCAGGCAGGCCAGGTGCTCCGACACCGTCGACTGGGCGAGACCCAGCCGGCGGGTCAGGTCGACCACGCGGGCCTCGCCCCGGCCGAGCCGCAGCATGATGGCCAGCCGTGCCGGGTCGACCAGCGACCGGAACAGCGCCACCGCCGGGCCGACGTCAGGGCAATTCATCGCCATGAGGCGATGCCGGTTCAGAGAACACGATGAGGGAACACCGCGAGCCCGTCGCGGCGGACGGGCCCGGTGTCCGGTCGTCGTCCGTCACCGGCGGTGTGCCGCCACCGCCCGGGCGCCCGCGTGGTCCCCGGCGGCCTCGAGCCCGCCCACCACGCCGTCGACGTCGGCGGCCGGCCGGTTCTGGCTCAGCTTGAGCTTCGCCTCGATCCTCTCGATCCGCAGCTCGACGCCCACGATCGCGCGCAGCTGCCCCCGCACGAACGCCTCCGGGGCGTCGTCGACGCTCCAGGGCGCGGGCCGGCCGGCCTCGTGCAGGTCGGTCAGGCGCCGCACGACGGCGTCGAGCCAGTCGACGTCGTCGTGGACGACCACGGTGCCGCGGACGTGGGCGGTCACGTAGTTCCAGGTGGGCACGACCCGGCCGTGCTCGGCCGTCGACGCGTACCAGGACGGGCTGACGTAGGAGTCCGGCCCGCGGACGATGACGAGCCCCTGTCTGCCGTCGACGCGGGTCCAGTGGTCGTTGTTCCGGGCGAGGTGACCGAGCAGGGCGCCGCGGTCGGGGTCGTGGACGAACGGCAGCAGCGTCGCGTCGAGTCCCTCCGGGCCGGCCGTGACCAGGTCCGCGGCACCGGGGCGGGCGAGGAGCTGCCGGACGTCCTCGTCGGTGTGGGCGAAGTGGGCGGGGACGTACACGGCGGGTCCTCTCCTCCGGGCGTGGTCGGCCCCCAGGGTGCCCGGCGCCGCGGCGTTCCCGGAGGGCCGTTCCCGGGCCGTTCTCAGGGGCCACTCGTCGTGGCCGGCCGGTCCGGGCCGTGCGGGACGCCGACCTCGCGCAGCAGCAGCTCCTGGCTCGCGCCCAGAGGTCGCGGGGTGCTCGACCGCATCGATCGTGTGACGGGTGAACGGGTGGTCGAGGAACGCCGCGGTGAGCAGTTCCGCGGCGGGGGGGGGGCGTCGCAGGTCGGGCGATCCGGGCGGTGCGTGTCATCGGCGTCGACAGCAGACGGCGGCACGCCGCTGCTCGAGCGGGTTCCAACCCACTCTTCCGGGGTGGATTCGTCCGTCGGAGGGTGCGATCCGGTGTCGCGATACCCCGCATGTCACTACGACAGGGTGACGCGGCGACACGGCCGTGCGGATGGTGCATCACGGAGCGTGTTCCGAGAAAAGGGTACGCGTCCGTTCGGGTCCACTGTGGTGACGATCCGTCGCGGACGGCGTCCGGAAGCGACGCCCACGCCGATTCCCGGCTGCCGGAAGAGAGCAATAACCTCGCGGTCAGTAATGCCCATCGTCCGATAGTGGTAGAAAGTTCGTTGGATCGGGGACGGACCGGATAGCGTTCTGTGCATCGGCGGGGCTCCCGAACCCACGCCGAACACGCCGGTCCGACATCGGACCCCGTACACAACGGAGAAATAACTGTGCTGAAGAAGGCTGGAATCCTGACCGCCGGCGTCACCGCTGGTCTGCTCGCCATCTCCCCGCTCGCCTTCGCGGGTGACGGCGGCTGGGACAAGGGCCACGGGCACGGCCACGGCGGCGACCGCATCAACGCCGACCAGATCAACAACCTGGAGAACGACCGCAACAGCGTCCAGTCCGGTCTGGTCAACGTCGGCGACGTCAACGCCCTCAACAACGCCAACGTGCTCAGCTGCTCGCTGAACAGCGCCGACGTCGCCGCCAGCGTCCTCGGCATCCTGGGTGGCCAGGCCACCAACGGTGAGGACGCCCCGTCCTTCAGCGACTGCTCGCAGGGCGACAGCCAGACCAACATCCAGGACTGAGTGCACCTGCACCACCGGGCACGATGACGGGACCGTCTTCCCGTCATCCGTGACTCTGCACTTCCGGAGATCCCCCGCTCTTCCGACCGGAGCGGGGGATCTCCGCATTTCCGGGGACAGCCGGAAAAGGTGGATGGTGGGCCCCGAATTCAGGGGTGGTGCGGCAACACCACGTGCGAGGGATGCTCGGAATCGTGCAGGAGCTCGTAGGAGATCCGTTCCCCGTCGACCGCGGTCGCCGTCCGCTCTCCCGTTCCCGGGTTGCGGGCGAAGCGCGGGAACGCCGCGCCGGCGACCTGCACCCGGAGCCGGTGCCCGGCCCGCACGCGGTACCCGGTCGGGCTCAGCGTCATCCGGACGACCGTCGTGCCGTCCGGGGCGGTCGCCTCGCGGTCGGGCACCAGCCGGTGCATCGCGTCGGTGATGTTCATCGAGGTCCCGTCGGGGCCGACATCGCACAGGCGTACGAACACGTCGCCGATCCCCGTCCCGGTACGCACGTAGACCACGGCCGACACCGGACCGAGCAGGTCCAGGTCGGACTCCAGCGGCGGGCCGGTCCAGACGCGCACGTCGTCGCGGGCCTCCACGCCGCGGTTGTCCAGCTGCTTGGACGGCGGCTGGAGCATCGGGCCCCCGACCGTCGGCGTCGGGTCGGCGGGGTCGTAGACGAACCGTGACGGCGGGGGTGTCCCGGCCGGCCGGTCCGGGCCCAGCCCGCCGTCGGCGTCGAGGTACCACTCGGTCGGGCGGGCCTCCGGCGGCGGCCAGCACGGCAGGTCGATCCAGCGGTCGGCGTGCTGCACGTACACCCGGACCGGCGCGCGCTCGTCGTGCTCGCCGTCGTGCAGGTGCACGCCCAGCCAGTGGACCATCTCGTGGGCGATGGTCGACAGCGAGCCGCGGTCGCCGTGGGTCCACGGGCCGATCGTGATCCGCGCCGTCGCCCCGCCGCGCTGCAGCGCGGTGAAGTCCACCAGCTGACGGTCCAGGAACAGGTCCCACCAGCCGGTCACCATGCAGACCGGCGGCATCGCGGCGGCGTCGAAACCGTCGTGCTCGGCGGGCGCCCAGAACTCGCGCGGCTGCTCGGCGTGCTCGACGAAGTCCCGCCAGAACACCACCGGCGCCCCGGTCAGCGCGACGTCCGCGGCCTGCAGCGGCTGGGAGGTCACCGCGCGGCGCTTGCGACGGCTGAACACCGGCGTCGCGAGGAAGCCGGTGACCGCGCCGATGCGCTCCTGGCGGCCGATCTGGTTCACCCAGGTCGCGAGGTTGAGCAGGCCGGGCGCGCCGCCCGGGTAGAAGGTACTGGTGAACTCCGACGCGGTGATGTCGGCGTTCATCGAGCACAGACCCGGGTCGGCGTAGGGGGCGATCGCCCACTGGGTGTGCCCGACGTAGCTGGGGCCGACCATCGAGACGCGGCCGTCGCACCAGGTCTGCCCGCGCACCCAGGCGAGCGTGTCCAGACCGTCGGAGCTCTCGTGCAGGAACGGGCGGAACTGCCCGCCCGAGCCGAAGGTGCCCCGGGTGGACTGCACCAGCACCTGGAACCCGCGGCGCGCCAGCAGCGAACCGATGATCGACCCGAGGCCGTCGCGGCCGTAGGGGGTGCGCATCAGCACCGTCGGACGCGGCCGGAGCGGGCCGGGGGCCCGGTAGAGGTCGGCGAGCAGGACGACACCGTCGGAGAGCGGGACCCGCAGGTCACGCTCGCGCACGTACGGCTCGTCGGCACCGAAGCCCAGCCTGCGGTCGACCAGTCGCTCCGTGAGCGCGGCCATGACACCTCCCCCTCGTCCGCCCCCTGCGGACAGGCCCGATCGTAGGAGAACCCGGTTGCCCCGACCGGGCGTGGCCGGTGACGGTGTCGACGTGACCGTCCCTCCCGTACTCACCGACGGGGTCGTGACCCTGCGCGCGCACACCGGATCCGACGTCCCCGGGATGCTCGAGGTGTACCGCGACCCCGACGTGCACCGCTGGACGTCGCTCGACCCGACCTCCGGAGAACCCCGGGCCCGGGAGTGGATCGACCTCGCCCGTCGCCGGTGGGCCGCCGGCCGTCACCACGTGTGGGCGGTGGAGGCCGCGTGCGACCGCCGCCCGCGCTACGCGGGCTCGATCGACCTGCGCCGCGACCCGCTGCCGTCGGTCGGCTACCTGCTCGCGCCGTGGGCGCGCGGACGGGGGCTCGCGAGCCGTGCGCTGCGGCTGGCCGCCGACTGGGGCTTCGACGTCGCCGGGTTCGCCGCCCTGCACTGGGACTGCCGTGCCGGGCACGTCGCGTCCTGGCGCGTGGCACACGCCTGCGGGTTCCGCTTCGAGGGTGTCCGCACCCGGGCGCTGCGGGCCGGCGACGACCTCGTCGACGCCTGGACCGCCGTGCTGCTGCCCGGCACACCCGTCGCCGACCGGGCCCCGGCGACGACGTGGTGGCCGCACCCGGTGCTCGACGGCGAGAGCGTCCGGCTCCGCCCGCCCACCGGGGCCGACCTCGCCCGGCACGTCGAGGCGTGCAACGACCCCCTCGCCCGCTGGTGGAGCGCCACCCTCCCGGTGCCCTACACCGACGACGACGCCCGACGCTGGCTGCGCGACCACCCGCTGGAACGCTCCCTGGGCTCCGGTGTCGGCTGGGTGATCGCCGACCCGGACGACGACCGCTACCTCGGCACCGTCTCGGTGTTCGGCACCGACCGGGCCTACACCCCGACCGGTGGCGAGGTCGGCTACCGCGCCCACCCCGACGCCCGCGGCCGCGGCGTGGTGTCCGCCGCGGTCCGACGGGTCGTGCGGCACGCGTTCACCCCGGTCGCCGACGGCGGGATGGGCCGGCACCGGCTGCAGCTCGGCGCCGCGGCGGACAACACCGCCAGCCGCCGCGTCGCCGAGCGCGCCGGGTTCCGGCTGTGGGGCCGCCCGCGGGCCGACGGTGTGCACGGCACGGAGAACGAGATCGTCGACGACGGGGTCTGGTACGACCTGCTCGCCACCGACCCGATCCCGGCGCCCACCGGAACTGTCGGGGGTGCCCCGTAGCCTGCCCGCCGTGCGGATCATGCGGATGTCCTGTTGCGGTACCGAGTGGGTGGGACCGGACCGGGCGCACTGCTGCCGCCGGTTCGGCGGCTGCGGAGCCGTCTTCGACGACGCGCAGCTGTGGGACACCCACCGCCCCCGTGGCGTGTGCGTGACCGACCCGCGCGAGCTCGGCCTCGTCGCCACGCGCAACGGGATCTGGCAGCGGGCGCTGGACGCGGCGGGCTGACCCGAGGCGGCGGGCACTCGACGCGGCGGGCCGCTCGACACGGCGGGCCGAGGGGGACCGGGGTCAGGGCGGCCCGCGGGTGATGCCGCGGAACACCGCCTCGTCCCGCCCGGGGTTGCGGACCCGGACCAGGTTCAGCCCGGTGAACCACAGCACCGACCCGGTACCGAAGGTCCGGCTCCCGCCCGCGGCGCAGCAGAGCTCGATCCGGCCGGCGTCGACCACGACGACGGCGCCCCGCCACTCGTCCTCGACGTGCGGGTGGACCTCGCCGGGGGCGAGCACGACGGTGCGGGTCCGCACCCGCGACGGCGCGTCGTCGCGCATGGGCCACCCCCCGGGTCCGGTACGGGGCACGGTGCCCACACCAGCTCCGACCGCCCGGCCGCGCCGAAGTCATCGGCGCACGGGCGGGAGGGGGCTCAGGCCGCGGCGGCCGGGGCCGTCGCGGACAGCACCGTCTCGTAGCCGATCCGGGCCGCGGCGGCGACCCGCCCGGGGTCGGTGGACAGGCCGTGGACGCCGGCGGGGGAGTGCGGACTCAGCGTCAGCAGGTGCGCCCCGGCCCGGTCCGGGTGCGCGGCGTCGGCGAGCAGGGGCAGGCACTCGCCGTGCCGGGCGGCGTCCTGCGCCATCCGGCCCAGGCCCGGTGCGAGCCGGTCCAGTGAGCGGGCCCACAGCGGGGTGCGGGCGTCCGGCGGGATGCCGGTGAGGTCGTCGGCGGTGCGCGTGAGCAGGGCCAGGACGTGCGTGGCGCCGTCGCGCAGGGCCCGTGCGACCGGGAGCGGGTCGCCGACCGAGCCGTCGATGAAGTCCTCGGCGTCCTCGCCCGTGCCGACCCGTACCGGGGGGCCCGCCAGCAGCGGGATCGCGGCCGTCGCCCGCATCGCGGTCCTCCACGTGGCGCCGTCGGGAAGCGCGGTCAGCACCCGCGGGCGCAGGTCGACCGCCCCGGTGACCACGACGTTCAGCGGGACCGGCGGGTCCACCAGCCGTGACCAGTCGGTGGGGAGGGAGTCGACGAGGATCCGGTCGAACAGGTGGTCCAACGACACCATCGGGCGGCGGGTGCCGAACCGGCGCGGGTCGATGAACTCGCGGCACGCCATGTCCCGTTCGAACACCCGGGACACCTCGGCTCCGTGCCCCATGACCAGGGCCGTCCCGACGAACGCCCCGGCCGAGCTGCCCCACACCTCGTCGACGCCGGCGGCGAGCCCGAGGTCGGACAGCGCGTGCACCATCCCGGCCGCGTAGGAGCCGCGCATCCCGCCCCCGCCGACGACCAGCGCGATCCGTGCCCCGTCGGCGTGCCGGCCGGGGCGGCGCCCGGTGTCGCGGCGGCGCTCGAGCAGGCGCAGGACCTCGGTGTCGCCGTGCGCGGCGGAGGTGAGGAGGGCGGGAGGCACGCCCCCCATCATGGAGGTCCGCGGCCCCGCGGCCCCGCGGCGGCGGCGCCCCGGTGTCCGGGGACCGCTCACGAGCCACCGACCGCGGACCGTCCACCGCCCGGCGCCTCCCGGCTCGGGTGCCTCGCCGCACAACTAGTACGTTCGCGCGACCAGCGCCGACGCCCTCGCGGAGGCCCGCTGGAGGGGGGAAGGACACCGTGACGCAACGACGCCGTCCGCGGTTGCAGGCGCTCGAGGCGACGTCGCTGCCCGCGGCACACGCCAGGGCCCGCGACGCCCGTCGCCGCCATCCGGTGGTCGGGGACCACGCCGCCGCCGTCGTCGCGGACGACCTCGACCTGGGCTCGGCGCCCGGGCGGGCCGACACGCTCTCCACGCTGCTGCGGGTCGCGGTCCTCGACGAGTGGGTGCGCGGATTCGCACGACGGCACCCGGGCGGGACCGTCGTCGAGCTGGGACCGGGGCTGGGTGACCGCGCGGGACGGCTCGGCGACGACGGCCCGGCGCACTGGGTCGACGTCGAGCTGCCCGGGGTGGCCGAGCTGCGCCGCGAGCTGCTGGCGGGCCCGGCGCACCTGGTGGCCGGGTCCGCGCTCGACGAGGACTGGCTGGAGCTGGCCCGCGACCTGCCCGGCCCGCACCTGGTCGTCTCCGACCGGGTGCTGACGCTGCTGCCCGAGCAGGGCGTGCAGCGGATCGTGTTCACCGCCGCGCGGATGCTCCCGGGCGCCGAGCTCGTCACCGACCTGCTGTCCCGGGGCGCGGCCGGGCGGCTCGCCGCGGGCCCGCTGCGCGAGCTGGAGGTCGACTGGACCTGCGAGGACCCGCGCGAGCTG
>NZ_JAMXSG010000064.1:0-23837 GCF_024124365.1 Pseudonocardia sp. McavD-2-B | reverse complement strand
CGGTCGCGTCGGCGGCACCCAGCGCGACCACCGGCGGGGTCCGCCCGGCGGCCAGTGCGGGGGACAGCGCGGCCAGCACCGTCACGACGACGGCGAGCAGCACGCAGCCCGCGAGCCGTCCCCACGGCACCACGAGCTCCGGGACCTCCGTCCCGGTCGCGCCCACCACGGCCGACACCGCCCACCCCCCGGCGACGGCGAGGGCCGTTCCCCCGGCCCCGGCGACGACACCGGTCAGCACCGCCTCGGCCAGCACCGAGCGCGCCACCTGCCCGCGGCTCGCCCCGACGCACCGCAGCAGCGCCAGCTCCCGGGTACGGCGGGCCAGCACGATCCGGAACGTGGAGGCCACGACCACCGCCGCGGCGCCCAGCGCGAGCCCCACGAACACTGACGGCCCCGCCAGCAGCGCGTCCGCCGACGCCGAGGCCGACGCGAGGTCCGCATCGCGCTGCTCGTCGGCGGTCGCCACCGCGCCGACCCCCGGCACGGCGGCCAGCGCGGCCGGGTCCGGGGAGCCCGCGACGGCGATCCGGCCGCCGTACAGCGCGGTCGCGGCCGGGTCGCCGTCGGGCACCACCAGTGCGTCCCCGTTCCCGGAGCGCAGCGGCACGACCCCGGTGACGGTCAGCGTCCGGCCGCCGATGCCGACGAGCGCGCCGGGTGCGAGACCGGTGCGCTCCGCGGTGCCCGCGCCGACCAGCACCTCGCCGGGCCCCGACGGCAGCCGGCCCGCCGTCAGCGGGTCCAGGGTGCTCAGCGGCCCGGTCATCGGGTCGGTGGAGAGCGTCCAGCTGCCGCTCGCGGCACCCGCCTCGACCGAGGAGGGCCCGGAGCGCGACTCCGACACCGCGTCGACCCCGGGAACCGCCCGCAGCCGGTCGACGACCGCGGCGGGGTCCGCGCCGTCGGACGGACCGCCGGTCTCGAGGCTGTACGCCGCTCCGGCGGGCACCGAGGACAGGCTGCCGGTGACCTCGCCGCGCAGGGTCGCGGTGAGGATCACCGCGCCGGCGGCGAACACCGTCGCCACCAGCACGGCGAGCCCGGTCAGCAGCAGCCGTCGCGGGCTGCGCCGGGCGCCGGCGACGGCCGCGCGGGTCGCCGGGTTCACCGCGCCACCGGGCCGGTGATCGTGACGTCGGCGGTCGCCGGGTCGTCGGCGCCGGTCAGGGCGCCCATCGCGGACAGCACCCGGTCCGGGGTGGGCCGGTCCAGCCGGCCGGCGGCGCGGCCGTCGCGCAGCAGCAGGACCTGGTCCGACGCGGCGGCGGCCAGTGGGTCGTGGGTGACCATGACGACGGTCTGGCCGTAGTCGTCGACGCAGGCGCGCAGCAGACCCAGCAGCTCGCGTCCGGAGCGGGTGTCGAGCGCGCCGGTCGGCTCGTCGGCGACGACGATCTCCGGGCGGCCCAGCAGCGCCCGGGCCACCGCGACGCGCTGGCGCTGCCCGCCGGACAGCTCCGAGGGCAGGTGGGTGAGCCGGTCGGCGATGCCGAGCCGCTCGACGAGCTCGGCCCGCCACGCGTGGTTGGGCCTGCGTCCGGCCAGCGAGGCGGCGAGGTCGATGTTCTCCCCGGCCGTGAGGTGCCCGAGCAGGTTGCCGTCCTGGAACACGAAGCCCATCCGGTCGCGGCGCACCCGGGTCAGCGCGGTGTCGTTCAGGCTCCCCAGGTCGGTCCCGCCCAGCACCACCTGCCCCGACGTCGGCCGGTCGAGCCCGGCCAGGCAGTGCAGCAGCGTGGACTTGCCCGAGCCGCTCGGCCCCATCACCGCGGTGAACCGGCCGGCGGGAAGCCACAGCGTGATCCCGTCCAACGCGCGGACCGCGGCCCGTCCCGTCCCGTAGGTGCGGACCAGGTTCACCGTCGCGGCGGCGATCCGTGCAGGCACGTCGGCCGGACTCCTCAACCCCTCGATCATGACGGTCACGGTGCCGCCGGGAGGGTGCCCGGGGCATCGGCCCGTGGTAGGGGGTTCCCCGTCCGGGTCGTCGTACTTCCGGCCGAGGTCGACCGGGCGCAGCCCGTCCTACCGTGTGTCCCATGAGATCCGCACCCCGTCGCGGCCGCCCCCTCCTGGCCGGGTTCGAGGTGCTCGCCTACCTGTTCTGGGCGGGGTGCGACGCCCTGCTGGGCCTGGGCGTCGGGCCGGCGGCGGTGCCGAGCGGTGCGGTGTACGGCCTGCTCGTGGCGGGCGTCGTGCTCCTGCGGTACCGGACGGGGACCGGGACGCTCCCGGTGGCGGTGGTCGCCTTCGGGCTGTCCGCGTGCGGCTCGGTCGCGGGGGTGGTGACCGGCGGGATCCCATTCGTGTCGCTGACCGAGCTGTTCGCGCTGGCCGTGGTCACGGTGTCGGTCGTGCGGACCGCACCGGTCCGGGTCGTGCTCGCGACGGCGGTGGTGTCGCTGTGCCTCATCGTGGGCATGCCGCTGCTGCGCGTGCCGGACATCGACCGCGAGGTGTTCGCCAGCCTGACCGTGGTCGGCTGGGCCGGGACGATGGTCGTCGCGACCGCGGCGCGCGAGCTGTGGCAGCGCCGCTCCGCCCGGCTCGACCGGGCCCGCAACGATGAGCGCCTGGAGCTGGCCCGCGAGCTGCACGACACGGTCGCCCACCACGTCACCGCGATCGTCGTGGCGGCGCAGGCCGGGGTGGTCGTGGCGGGCAGCCGCCCGGAGGAGGCGGGGCGGGCTCTGGAGGCGATCGAGCGGGCGGGCGCCGAGGCCCTCGACGGGATGCGCCGCATGGTCGGTGTGCTGCGCTCCGGCGCCGGGGACGACACCGGGGACGGCGCCGAGCGCGCCCCCGGGCACGGCCTCGACGACATCGACGACGTCGTCGCCCGCTTCGACCCCGACGGCGGCCGGGCCCGGCTGGAGATCGCTCCCGAGGTGCGGGCGGCGCGGCTCGGCCCGGCTGTCGCGGCGACCGCGTTCCGGGTGGTGCGCGAGGCACTGACCAACGTGCATCGGCACGCCCCCGGCGCGACGACGGTGTCGGTCGGCGTGCACCTGCAGGCCGGGAGACTGGTGACCGTGGTGCACAACGACGGGACCGGGACCGAGAACCCGCTGCGCGACCCGGGCGGGTTCGGGCTGGCCGGGATGCGGGAGCGGGTGGAGGCCCTCGACGGCTCGCTGCACGCCGGGCCGGACGGGCCCGGCCGGTGGATCGTCGTCGCCGAGGTGCCCGCCGGGGCGGGTCGATGACCGCGGTCCGCGTCCTGCTCGCCGACGACCAGGAGATGGTGCGCACCGGCTTCGGGCTGATCCTGTCCGCCGAGGACGGCATCGAGGTCGTCGGCGAGGCCGCCACCGGCACCGACGCCGTCGCCATGGCTCGCGAGCTGCGCCCGGACGTCGTGCTCATGGACGTCCGGATGCCCGGGATGGACGGCATCGCCGCGACCCGCGCGCTGACCGCGGACCCGTTCCCCCCGCGGATCGTGGTGGTGACGACCTTCGACCTCGACGAGTACGTCTACGGCGCGCTGCGCTCGGGCGCCTGCGGGTTCCTGCTGAAGACGGCGGGCCCGCGGCTGCTCGTCGAGGCCGTCCGGGCCGCCGCGGCGGGCGACGCCCTGGTGTCGCCGTCGGTCACCGTGCGGCTGCTGTCGCGGCTCACCGAGCCGGAACCGGCCCGCGCCGACGTCCACGCCACGCTCTCACCGCGCGAGCTGGAGGTGGTGAAGGCGGTCGCCCGGGGCCGGACGAACTCCGAGATCGCCGGGGACCTGTTCGTCTCGCTGTCCACGGTGAAGACCCACATCGCCAACATCGGGTCCAAGCTGGACGCCCGCAACCGGGTGGAGATCGCGGCGTGGGCCTGGGAGAACCGGCTGGTCGAGTAGGGGTCACACCAGCTCGACGGTCGCGTGGACCGGCAGGTCGGTCACCGAACGGCCCACCGCGAGACACAGGGGGCCGGGATCGACCACCCAGCCGTCCCCGGCACGGCGGGCCAGCTCGCGCGGCTCGACGTCGATCTCGACCGGCACCGTGACCCCGGGTCCGGACCGCACCACCGCGTAGCCGACCAGGGTGCGGGCGGGGTAGCCGGGGCCGCCCGCGGGTCGGCTCGCGTAGACCTGCAGCACGCACTTGCCGGGGCGGTCACCGGTGTTCGTCACCGCCGTCGCGAGCCGCAGCGGGCCGGGGCCGCGGGCGTCGTGGCGCTCGGGGACCCGCAGCTCACCGACCTCCCACGTCGTGTAGCCGAGCCCGTGCCCGAACGGCCACGCCGGGGCCGCACCGCTGCGCAGCCAGCCGCGGTGGCCGACGTGCACGCCCTCGGCGTAGTCGAGCACCCCGTCGACGGGACGGACGTCGAGCACCGGCACGTCCGCCTCCGCCGCGGGCCAGGTGGTGGGCAGCCGCCCGCCCGGCTCCGCGACGCCGGCGAGCACCTCGCCCAGCGCGGTCCCGCCCTCCTGGCCGGCGAACCAGGACAGGAGGACCGCGGCCACCTCGTCGCGCCACGGGGTCAGCACCGGCGCTCCGGACCCCACCACCACGACGGTGCGCGGGTTGGCCGCGGCGACCGCGCGCACCAGCTCGTCCTGGTGACCGGGCAGGCTCAGGTCACGGCGGTCGCGACCCTCGGCCTCGGCCCCGGCGTCGGTCCCGACGCAGACCACCGCGACGTCGGCCCGCGCGGCCCGCTGCGCCGCCTCGGCGATCAGACGCTGCGGCTCCTGCGCGCTGGTCACCGCCCCGAGCGTCACGCCGGTCGCGTTCGCCAGGCTCTCCTTGCGCTCGGAGGGCCGGAACCGCAGCACCAGCTCCACGGGCACCCCCGCCCGGACCTCGACCGCCGTGCTCGTGCCCGGGGGCACCAGCACCGACTCGATCGGGTGTCCCTCCGGCTCGACCCTGGCGCGCAGCACGGTGGCGCCGTCGAGGGTCAGGTGCCCGTCGCCGACGCCGGCGAAGCCGATCCGGGCCGGGCCGCCGTCGCGCGGCGTCCACCGGACGCTCACCTCGACGGTGCTGCTGCACGCGACCGGGGCGTCGCCCCCGAACCAGGTCAGGGCCGTGGTGTGCCGGAGCTCGTCGAGCAGCGGCCGGTCGTGCTCGTCGAGCAGCCGGACCCGGACCCCCGGCCCACCGGTGACCGGGTCGGTCACCCGATCCGGGTCCAGCGGTTGCACCTGGTCGTTCGCCGCACCGAGGACGTGTGTGACCCGGGAGCGGCGCAACGCCGCGGTGATCCCGTCCAGTGGGGTCACCACCCGGTCGGGGACGACGGTGGCGCTGCCACCGCCCTGGATGCGCGGGTGCACCGCGGCCTGGCCGACCACCACGATGTCGAGGTCGGCGTCCGGCCCCAACGGCAGCAGGCCGTCGTTGTCGAGCAGGACGAGGCCCTCGCGGGCGATCTCGCGGGCGGTCGCACGGCCGTCCCCGACCGACGGAGGTGCCGGCCGCGCCGGACCGCCGTCCAGCGCCCCGACGCGGGCGGCGAGCAGCAGCAGCCGGTCGACCTTGTCGTCGAGCACCCGCTCGTCGACGACGCCGGCGGTGACCGCGTCGAGCAGCCCCTCGGCCCACACCCCGGCCGGCCCGGGCATGGCCAGGTCCTGCGCCGCGGACGCGCTCGCGACCGACCGGACGGCGGTCCAGTCGCTGACCACCACGCCGTCGAACCCCCACTCGCCCTTCAGCGGCTCGGCCAGCAGCGGACTCTCGGTCATCGTGGTGCCGCCGACCCGGTTGTAGGAGCTCATGACGACCCACGCCCCGGCCCGGACCGCGGCCTCGAACGGGGCGAGGTAGACCTCGTGCAGGGCCCGGTCGCCGACCCGGATGTCGACGGTCTGCCGCTCGGTCTCGGAGTCGTTGCCGACGAAGTGCTTGGGGCAGGCCGCGACCCCGGCGGCCTGCAGCCCGGCGACGTAGGCCGCCGCCGTGCGCCCGGTCAGGAAGGGGTCCTCGCTGTAGGCCTCGAAGTGCCGGCCGCCCCGCGGCGACCGGTGCAGGTTGATCGTCGGTCCGAGTACGACGTCGACCCCCCGCTCGACGGCCTGACCGGCCAGGACGGTTCCGGCCCGGGCCACGAGCCCGGGATCCCAGCTCGCGGCCAGCGCGGACGCCGACGGCAGGCACAGCGACGGGCGCCGCTCGTCCCAGACCTCCCCGCGGACGCCCGACGGCCCGTCGGAGAACGTCATCCGG
This sequence comes from Pseudonocardia sp. McavD-2-B, assembly GCF_024124365.1. Lineage (NCBI taxonomy): Bacteria > Bacillati > Actinomycetota > Actinomycetes > Pseudonocardiales > Pseudonocardiaceae > Pseudonocardia > Pseudonocardia sp. McavD-2-B. The sequence continues at coordinate 17,661 of NZ_JAMXSG010000064.1, read as the reverse complement.
CGCAGGCCGATCCGCGGCACCTCGCGGGTCGACCACATGGTCGCGCCGGTCACCAGGCCGACCTTCTCGGCGAGCGTGAGCTCCTCGCGCAGCGCGACGAGCCGGGGTGCACGCAGGACGGGTTCGGTGGTCACGGGCCCTCCGCGGTGGGTGACGGGATCCAGGATCGGGGCGGCGCGCGCCTGCCCCTTGCGCCGGAACCCTACTTACCGAACACTCGGTAAGTAAGCCACAAGACGAGGGGGTCCCGTGCGGGCGATCGTGGTCATGTTCGACAGCCTCAACCGACGGCACCTGCCGGGCTACGGCGGCGATGCCACCCACCTGCCGAACTTCCGCAGGCTCGCCGAGCGGACCACCGTCTTCGACCACTGCTACGCCGGGAGCATGCCGTGCATGCCGGCGCGGCGGGAGATGCACACCGGCCGCTACAACTTCCTGCACCGGTCCTGGGGACCGCTGGAGCCGTTCGACGACTCCGTGCCGCAGATGCTGCGCGACGCCGGGGTGCACACCCACCTGGTCACCGACCACGCCCACTACTGGGAGGACGGCGGCGCCACGTACCACAACCGGTTCAGCACCTACGAGTTCTTCCGCGGCCAGGAGGGCGACTTCTGGAAGGGGCAGGTGCGCGACCCCGAGTACCCGCCGGACCTCAAGCGGATCCGCAGGCCCGCGTACCGCCAGGACCTGGTGAACCGGCAGTACCTGCGCGACGAGGCCGACCACCCGCAGACGCTGACCGTCGAGGCCGGGCTGCACTTCCTCGACGTCAACCACGCCGAGGACCGCTGGATGCTGCAGATCGAGATGTTCGACCCGCACGAGCCGTTCACGAGCTACCCGCGCTGGCACGAGCTGCACCCCGACGACTACGACGGCCCGTCGCTGGAGTGGCCCGACTACGCCCAGGTGCTGGAGACCCCCGAGCAGGTCGAGCACGTCCGGAACCGCTACGCCGCCCTGACCTCGATGTGCGACCACTCGCTGGGCCGGGTGCTCGACCGGATGGACGCGCTCGACCTGTGGGACGACACCCTGCTCATGGTCGTCACCGACCACGGCTACCTGCTCGGCGAGCACGGCTGGTGGGGCAAGAACGCCCCGCCCTGGTACGACGAGACCATCCACACCCCGCTGTTCGTGTGGGACCCGCGCCACCCCGGCGCCGCGGGCGCGCACCGCACGAGCCTGGTGCAGACCATCGACCTCGGCCCGACGCTGCTGGAGGCGTTCGGCGTCGCGCCCACCGCCCGCATGCAGGGCCGGGCGCTGCGCGACACCGTCGCCCACGACGCACCGGTCCGCACGGCGGGGCTGTTCGGCGCCTACGGCGGGCACGTGTCGGTCACCGACGGCACCCACGTCTACATGCGCGCCCCGGCGGACCGGAGCAACCGGCCGCTCGCCGAGTACACGCTGATGCCGACGCACATGATGGCGCGCTTCGAGCCGTCCGAGCTGGCCGACGCCGAGCTGGTCGGGCCGCTACCGTTCACCCGGGGCGCGCCCGTCCTGCGCACCCGCGGCCACGTCATGTCCAACCCGTGGGCGTTCGGCACGTTGCTGTTCGACCTGGCCGCCGACCCCGGCCAGGAGCACCCCGTCGTCGACGACGGGCTGGAGACGACGATGCTCGGCCACCTCCTGGACCTGCTGCGCGACTCCGACGCCCCGCCCGAGCAGTACGGGCGTCTCGGCCTGCCGCCGACCGGCGCGCCCGGACCGGAGCACCTGCAGGTGCGGCTCCAGTGGCCGCAGGTCGAGGCGTCCCGGACCCCCGTCCGCCGTGAGGACCACCCGGACGGGCCGCTGAGCGTGCACACCCCGCTGGCCGACCTGCTGGCCGACGACGGCGCGCAGGCGGTCGTGCACGAGCTCGTCCCCGGCCTGCTCGACGGCCCGCTGGCGCGGATCGCGGGACACCTGACACTCGTCGAGATCGCGGCGTTCGCGGTCGGGGTGCTCCCGGCGCCCCGGCTGGGCGAGATCTCCGCGGCGCTGCGGGCGCTGCCTCCGGCCGGCGCGGAGGTGCGGGCGTGACCCCGGCGAACGTCCTGTGGATCTACTGCGACGAGCTGCGGGCGGACGCGCTGGGATGCTACGCCCGCCCGGGCGGGCTGCGCCCGCACACGCCGGTGCTGGACCGGCTCGCCCGCGAGGGCGTGGTGTTCGACCACTGCTACGCCACGTCGCCGGTGTGCGTGCCGTCCCGCACGGCCGCGCTCACCGGGCTCCCCCCGGAGCGCACCGGCGTCTACCACAACGAGGCGGCCGCCCCCGGGTTCGTGCTGCCCGGCGCCCCGGTCACCTTCCCCGAGGTGTTCGCCGCCGCGGGCGCGACCACGGCGAGCTTCGGCAAGGAGCACGTCCCCGCCGCCCTGCACCCCTGGCAGGTCGACGACGGCACCGGGGCCGGGATGCGGGACACCATCGGTGGCGCCGACCCGGCGTCGCTCCTGCGCAGCCCCGGCATGGGGTTCGTGATCGGCGGCGAGCACGCGGGCGAGTACCCGCCGGACGGGATCGTGCGCCGGGCGTCGGCCTTCCTCACCGAGGTCGACCGGCCGTTCCTGCTGCGCGCCTCGTTCCTCCAGCCGCACACCCCGGTGCTCCCGCCGCGGCGCTGGCGGGAGCGGTTCGACCCCGCGGACCAGCCCGGTCGCGCGCTGGGTCCCGGCCCGGCGGACAACGCGTTCGAGCGGCGGTTCGCCGCGCTCGGCGACGACGGGTCGCTGACCGACGCCGAGCTGCGCCGCGCCCAGGCCGACTACCTCGCCTGCGTCGCCTGGGTCGACGAGCAGGTCGGCCTGCTCCTCGACGCGCTGGCCGCGACCGGCCACGCCGGGGACACCGCCGTCGTCGTCACCGCCGACCACGGCGCCCACCTCGGTGAGGGCGGCGCGTTCGGCAAGCACACCTTCGCCCCGCAGAGCCACCGCGTCCCGCTGGTCGTGCACGCACCCGGCCGACTCGCCCCCGCCCGCAGTGCCGACCCGGCCTGCTCCACCGACCTCGGACGCACGCTGGCCGGGCTCGCCGGGGTCACCCTCCCCGACGGGTTCGGCGGCCGGGACCTGTTCGCCGACCCGGCGCCCGGCCACGTCCTGTCCACCATCGGCTACGGCGACCCCGGCAGCCGGGCGTTCCCCAACCGCGACGCGGGCACCTGGACCGACGGCCGTGGCTGGCCCCGGCGCACCTGCGTGCGGGACGGCCGGTTCCGGCTCGACGCGACCGTCCGGATCGACGGCGCCCCCGCCGCGCCGCGGGACGAGGACGTCTTCCTCTGCGACTCGCTGCGGGATCCGTTCGAGGTGCACGACCTCGCCGGCGACCCGGCCCACGCCGAGGTCCGCGACCGGCTCCTGACCCTCGTCCGCGCGCGGGCCCGGGACGCGGTCGAACCGGCGACGACGGGGCCGGCCCACCCTCTTCCCTAACTACCGAGTACTCGGTAAGTTAAGTCCGACCCCGAAGGAGGCCCGCGATGACGCGAGCACCCCGCACCCGCCGGCCCGCCGGCGCCCGGCGCGAGCAGATCCTCGACGTCGCCGCCGCGGCCTTCGCCGTGGGCGGGTACCGGGGCACGAGCCTGGCCGAGGTGGCCTCCCGGGTGGGGGTCTCCCAGCCGGGCCTGCTCCACCACTTCCCGACCAAGGACTCGTTGATCCTCGCCGTGCTGCGGCACCGGGATCTCGACGACGACCGGCACCTCGAGACCCACTTCGCCGACGCCACCCCCACCACCCGGGACTGGCTGACGGCGATGGGCAGACGCAACGAGACCCAGCCCGAGCTCGTCCGGCTGTTCACGGTGACCGCCGCCGAGGCGCTCGCACCCGAGCACCCCGCGCACGAGTTCTTCCTCGAACGCAACCGGCGGGTCCGCGCCAGCATGGGCGCGCTCGTCCGCCGCGACCAGGAACGCGGCGTGCTCGCGGCGGACCTCGACGCCGACCAGCTCGCGATCGAGCTGATGGCGCTGATGAACGGCCTGCAGCTGCAGTGGCTGCGCGACCCGTCGGTCGACATGTGCGGGGTCCTCGAGGCCCGCCTCGACCGGCTCGTCGCCGGCGAACGCTGAACGACACCTCCACCCACCACACCTTCCACCGCGGACGGACGCCGGACACGGCCGTCCCGCGATGCCGCGCGCCCGACTCAGCGAGGAGTCCCGAATGCCCCTGTCCCGACGAGGACGGTCCGTACGGAACGTGCTCGCCCTGACCCTCGTCTCCGTGACCCTCGCCGGCGGCTGCCGGTCGGCCGTCGAACTCGCCGACCGGGAGGCCACCGGCGCCGACATCGCCAACTGCGTCGACGGCGGGACGCTCGTCGCCGCGGTCGCGCAGGCGCCGGTGCCCGGTCGGGTGCTGGCCGGATCGGCGGCGAACGTCATGTGGGTGCGCGGGGTCTTCGAACCCCTGCTCGCGGTCGGCCCCGACGGCCCGGTCGAGCTCCTCGCCACCGGCTACACGATCAGCGCCGACGACCGGACCGCCGTCCTGCGGCTGCGTGAGGGCGTCCGGTTCCACACCGGCCGTGCGTTCACCGCGCAGGACGTGCTCTACACCGTCGCGCGGGCGCTGGAGCCCTCCAGCCCGTCGAGTGTGAAGGCCGTCCTGTCCCGCTGGGACGTGCGGGCCACCGGCGACCACGAGATCACCATCACCTCGACGGCCCCGCTGACCCCGGTCCTGGCCAGCGTCCTGGACAACACCCCGATCCTCGACCGGGAGACCGCCGCCGGGCTCGACGACGGCAGCGCGCTGGTCGGCACCGGGCCGTTCCGGGTCGACCGGTTCCGGCCGGGCGCCGAGGTCTCCCTGGTCCGCAACGACGACTACTGGCAGACGGGCCTGCCCCGCCTGGACCGGATCGACAACGTGGTCGTGCCCGACACCACCGCCCAGATCGCCGCGATGCGCTCCGGGCGGACACAGCTGGCCTACGGCATGACCACCCAGGACGCCGACACCCTGGCCCGCTCCGGGCGGATGGAGCTGGGCTCGACCCAGAACATCCTCTACGCGCTCGTCCTGGACCCGCGCGGCCCGCTCGCCGACGTGCGGGTCCGGCAGGCGATCGGCCACGCGATCGACCGGGAACGCATCGTCGCCCAGGTCTTCGCGGGCCAGGGCGCACCGGACGCCGAGCCGTGGCCCACCGCAGGCGACGCACCCGCCCCCGGCTCGGTGCCGCCCCCGGGCTGGGACCCCGACCGGGCCCGCGAGCTGGTGCGGGAGGCGGGCGCCGAGGGCGCCGCGGTCCCGGTCACGATCATCAACAACCCGCAGCTGCAGGCCACCTACCAGATCCTCGCGAACAACCTGACCGAGATCGGCCTGCGACCGTCGCTCGTGGCACTCACCGCACCCGACTACCAGTCGCGCCTGGCGGCCGGCGACGGCGGCAACTATCTGTCCTTCCGCGCGCAGTCCGAGACCGCCTCGCTGCTGGTGCAGACCAACCCGGACTACCGGCTCCGGGGCGCGCACCGCCCGGTCACCCCGCCCGGCTACGCCCCGCTCGTCGACGCCGTCGTCGCCGCGGGCGCCGGCCCGGCCGCCGGTCCCGCGCTGGGCAGGCTGAGCGACCGGATCCTCGACGACGCCGTGGTCCAGAACCTCGTCGTCGTCCCCGGCCCCGTGGTGCGCAGCCTCGACGTCCAGGCCGCCACGTTCGGCCCGTCCGGTCTCCTCTCCCGAGAAACGTGCATGACGCGATGACCCGCTTCCTGATCGGGCGCCTGCCGTCCGTCCTCCTCGTCCTGCTCACCACCACCGTCATCGCCTTCCTGCTCCCGCGCCTGGTGCCGGGCGACCCCGCCGCGGTCGTCGCCGGTCCGGACGCCACCCCGGAGCTGATCGAGGCGATCCGTGCCGAGATGGGGCTCGACCGGCCGCTCGTCGTCCAGTACCTGCAGTGGATGGGCGGGCTGTTCACCGGCGACCTCGGGCAGTCCCTGCAGTACCAGGTCCCGGTCGCCGACCTGATCGCCGACCGGCTGTCCAGCACCGTCGAGCTGGCCCTGCTCGCCGGGCTCCTCCTCGCGGTCTTCAGCATCGGCCTCGGCGTCCTGGCCGGGTCGGCACGTGCGCCCTGGGCCCGGACGCTGGTCGAGTCCACGAACACCGGGCTGCTCGCCGCGCCGCCGTTCCTGGTCGGCCTGCTGCTGGTCATCCTGTTCGGCGTCGCCTACCGGGTGCTGCCGATCAGCGGCGAGGTCTCGCTGCTCGACGACCCCGAGATCGGTGTCCAGTACCTGCTGCTGCCCGCGCTCGCACTGGCCCTGCCGATGAGCGCCGGGGTCGCCCGGCTGATCCAGACCACGATGTACGCAGCCCGCCAGGAGGAGTACGTCGACCTCGCGACGGCGAAGGGCGTCCCGCCGCTGCGCATCACCACCCGGCACGTGCTCCGCAACAGCCTCGGGCCCGCCGTCGTCGCCCTCGGGATCCGGTTCGGCGACCTGCTCGCCGGGGCCGTCGTCATCGAGGCCATCTTCGCCCGCAACGGGCTCGGCCAGCTCGCCGTCACCGGCGCGCAGAGCGCCGACTACGCCGTGGTCCAGGTCCTGATCGTCGGTGCGGTGTTCATCGCCGTCGTCGCCCAGCTCCTGACCGAGATCGCCCTGTCCGCGCTCGACCCTCGCATCCGATTGGGGCGCTGAGCCATGACCGCCACCACCTCCCCCACCGGGCGTCGCCGGCGCGCGACGCTGCTGTCCCGCTACGCCACGGCCTTCCGTTCACCGAAGGGCATCGCCGGCGCGATCCTGCTGGCGCTGCTGGTCGGCGTCGCCGTCCTGGCGCCGGTCCTGTTCCCCGGCGGCTACGACGCGCAGGGCCGCGGGGCGCTCGGGGCGCCGTCGGCCGCGCACCTGCTCGGCACCGACGAGTTCGGCCGCGACATCCTGGTGCGCACGATCTACGGCCTGCGCACCGACCTGAGCCTGATCGTCGCGGCCGTACCGGTCAGCATGGTGATCGGCACGCTGCTCGGGCTGACCGGCTACCTGTCCGCGGCGCTGGGGTCGCTGACCCAGCGGATCATGGACATCGTGCTCGGCTTCCCGGGCCTGATCCTCGGCATCATGATCGTGCTGGTGGTCGGGTCCGGCTGGGTCTCGCTGTTCCTCGCCATCGTCATCGCCGGCCTGCCCACGTTCGCCCGGCTCGCCCGGGCCGGCCTGCTCGCGCAGTCCGAACGCGAGTACGTCCTGGCCGCGCGCGTGCTGGGCGTCCCCCGGCGCACCGTGATGGTCCGGCACATCCTGCCCAACGTGATCGACCCGATCCTGGTGCAGGCCACCGTGTTCACCGTGATCGCGATCTTCATCGAGGCCAGCCTCAGCATCGTCGGTCTCGGCATCGACCCGCCGATCCCCTCGCTCGGGGCCCTGCTCAACGTCGGCGCGCGCTACGTCGACGTCCTGCCCAGCTACGTGATCGGTCCGGGCCTGGTGCTCCTGGCCCTCGCGGTGGCCTTCACCCTGCTGTCCGACGCTCTGAACCAGGCGGCGAACCGACGATGACCCAGACCTCCACCACCTCCCCCGCCGGCCGGGCCGGGACCGGTACCCCGCTGCTCGAGGTGCGGGACCTGCGGACGCACTTCCCGACCCGCGACGGCCTCGTCCGCGCCGTCAACGACGTCAGCTTCACCGTCGAGCCCGGCCGCGTGGTCGGCATCGTCGGCGAGTCCGGCTCCGGCAAGTCGGTGACCGCGCGCTCGATCCTGCGCATGGTCCGTGCCCCCGGCGAGATCGCCGGCGGCTCCGTCCACTACCGCGGCGTCGACCTGCTCACGCTGCCCGAGCGGTCGATGCGCGAGCTGCGGGGCCGCGAGATCGCGATGGTGTTCCAGGACCCGCAGTCCGCGCTGAACCCGGTGATGACCGTCGGCGACCAGATCGTCGAGGCGCTGGTCGTGCACGGCACCGACACGGCGAGCGCCCGGGCGCGGGCCCGGGAGCTGCTCGACCAGGTCGGGATCCCGGACGTCGACCGGCGGCTGGGCGACTACCCGCACCAGTTCTCCGGCGGGATGCGCCAGCGGGTCGTCATCGCCGTCGCGCTGGCGAGCTCCCCGTCGCTGCTCATCGCCGACGAGCCGACCACGGCCCTCGACGTCACCATCCAGGCACAGATCCTGCGGCTGCTGGGGCGCCTGCGCGACGAGCTCGGCATCGCCGTCCTGCTCATCACCCACGACATGGGCGTGGTCGCCGAGATGTGCGACGAGGTCGTGGTCATGTACGGCGGGCGGGTGGTCGAGCGCGGGCCGGTCGAGGTGCTGTTCGAGCGCCCGGAGCTGCCCTACACCGCCGACCTGCTCTCCGCGATGCCGCGCCTGGACGAACGCCCCGACGGCCGCAGGCTGCCCGCCATCCCGGGCTCCCCGCCCGACCCGGCCCGGCTGCCGAGCGGCTGCGCGTTCCACCCGCGCTGCCGGCTCGCCACCGACACCTGCTCGGCCGAGGTCCCGGCGCTCACCCCGCGGGACACCCCCGGCCACGCCGCCGCCTGCCACGTCACCGCGGCCGGGACGGCGATCCCGCCGCTGGCGCCCGAGGAGGCCGGCACCGCCCGGGACCGGGGCACGACCGCGGAGCCGCTGCTGCAGATCTCCGGCCTGCGGGTCGACGTGGCAGGCGCCTCGCGCGGCCTGTTCCGCCGCGCCCGGCCCGTCTACGCCGTCGACGGGGTGGACCTGCAGGTCGCCCCCGGGGAGACCCTGGGCCTGGTCGGCGAGTCCGGCTGCGGCAAGTCGACGCTGGCCCGCGCGATCGTCGGGATCAACGACGTCGCCGGCGGCGAGATCCGGGTCGACGGCCGGGCCGTCGGCACGGGGCGGCGCGGGGACGACGGCGGCGCCCACACCGCCGTCCAGTACGTGTTCCAGGATCCGTACGCCTCGCTCAACCCGCGCCGCACGATCGGGCAGTCCCTCGACGAGGCACTCGCGGTGCGCGGCGTCCCGGTCGCCGAGCGGGCCGCGGAGATGTCGTCGCTGCTGGACCGGGTCGGCCTGCTCGAGCAGCACCTCGACCGCTACCCGCACGCCTTCTCCGGTGGGCAGCGCCAGCGGGTCGGCATCGCGCGGGCGCTGGCGGCCCGGCCCCGGATGCTGGTGCTCGACGAGCCGGTCTCGGCCCTCGACGTGTCGATCCAGGCCCAGATCGTCAACCTGCTCGAGTCCCTGCGCGACGAGCTGGGCCTGGGCTACCTGTTCATCGCCCACGACCTCTCGGTGGTCCGGCACATCAGCGACCGGGTCGCGGTCATGTACCTGGGCCGGATCGTGGAGACCGGGCCTGCGGAGTCGGTCTACCGGTCACCGCAGCACCCGTACACGGCCGCGCTGCTGTCGTCGTCGCCGGTGCCTACCACCGGGGCGCCCGAGCGGGAGCGGATCGTGCTCGGCGGTGACCTGCCGAGCCCGAAGGACCCGCCGAGCGGCTGCCGGTTCCGGACCCGGTGCCCGATCGGACCGCTCACCCACCCGGACCGCACCGTCTGTGCCGAGCGCGCGCCGGAGCTCACCGCCACGCCCGGCGGACAGCTCGCCGCCTGTCACTTCCCCGGCGAGCTCGCCGGGACAGGGGTACGGGACTGATCCGGTCCCGACCCCGCCCACCCGCACGAAAGGCCTCCATGCGCGTCATCTACGTCGACGTCGACACCCTGCGAGCCGACCACACGACCCCGTACGGCTACCGGCGTCCGACCACCCCCAACCTGCAGCGCCTCGCCGACCGGGGGGTCACGTTCGACCGCTACTACTGCTCCGACTCTCCCTGCCTGCCGTCCCGGACCGCGCTCACCAGCGGCCAGTTCGGCATCACCAACGGCGTGATCGGGCATTTCGGCGAGGCCGCCCGGTTCCGGCTCGACCCCGGGCACAACGCGCACCCCACCCGTCCGCTGCTGGGGCAGCAGCTGGGGGCGCACGGCCACTACACGGCGGCCGTGTCGATGTTCGCCGAGCGGCACCGCGCCTATCACTTCCTGGGCAACTTCCGGGAGTCGGTCCGCGCGACGAACGAGATCAACGACGAGGACGGCCGGGAGGTCAACCGGGTCGGCCTGGACTGGATCCGCCGGCACGCGCACGAGGACGACTGGTACCTGCACCTGACCTACTGGGAGCCGCACACGCCCTACCTGGCCGATCCCGGCTGGACCGAGCGGGCCGCGGCCTCCGGTCCGCCCCCGGCGTGGCCGGACCAGGCCGCGATCGATGCCCACGCCGAGGTCTACGGCCCGCGCACCGCCCTGGACCTGCACTACTCGGGCGTCCCGCAGGACTCGCCGGACCCGCGCACCACCCCCGACGCGATCCGGACCCGGGCCGACTTCGAGCAGCTGGTCGACGGGTTCGACGGCACGATCATGTACTGGGACTCGCTGTTCGGGGAGCTGCTCGCGACGCTGACCGAGCTCGGCATCGCCGGCGACACCGCGATCGTCGTGAGCGCCGACCACGGCGAGTCGTTCGGCGAGCACGGCTCCTACGGCGAGCACGGCCACGCCACCGAGCCCGTCCACCGGGTCCCGCTCGTCGTCTACTGGCCCGGGGTCACCGACGACCTCCCGGACGAGGCCCGGCACTGCGACAACCTGCTCTACAACATCGACCTCGCCCCGACGCTGTGCGAGCTGCTCGGCGTCCCGGTCCCGGCCGGCTGGCAGGGCACCTCGTTCGCCGACGCCGTGCACGGCGAGCCCGGCCCGTCGCGCGAGTACCTGGTGCTCGGCCACGGCGCGCACACCTACCAGCGGTCGGTGCGCACCCGCGACCACCTCTACATCCGGACCTACCACCCCGGCTGCAACCGGACGGAGTGGGAGCAGCTGTTCGACGTCACCGCCGACCCGCACCTCACGACCGACCTGCTCGACGCCGAGCCCGGGCTGGCGGACCGGATGCGCACCCGGCTCGCGGAGTGGTGGCACACCTACGCGGGACGCCCGGGTGCCCTGCCGGACCCGATGCAGACGACCCTGCAGGTCGGGCCGGTCTACTACAACGACCCGCCCGCCTACGCCGAGCACCTGCGGGCGACCGGCCGGGAGCACCTCGCCGAGCACCTGGAGGCGAACCTCGCCGCCGCGACCGGCGCGACGCCGGTGTCCTGGCACGCCACCGACGAGGCATGGCCGCCCGGGAGGCGCGAGGCGTGGGAACGGCGGGTCGCCGAGCGCCGGGCCCGGCAGGTCGCGCGATGACCCGGCCGCCGAACATCCTGCTGATCACCGCGGACGACATGGGCGGGGACACACCCGGCTGCGTCGGCGGTCCGCCGGACGTCACGCCCCGGCTGGACCGGCTCGCCGCCGAGGGCACGACCTTCGAGCGCGCCCATGTGGCGGCGGCGGTGTGCCAGCCGAGCCGGTCGGCGATCATGACCGGGCGCTGGCCGCACCGCAACGGCGCCGAGGGCTTCGAGCCGGTGCGCGCCGGGGTCCCGCTGCTGACCCGGCTGCTCGCCGGCGCCGGGTACCGGACCGGCATCCTCGGCAAGGTCACCCACCTGCAGCCGGTCGAGGCGTTCGGCTGGGACCTCGCCCTCGACCGCGAGCGGCTCGGGTCCGGCCGCGACCCGGCCGCCTACGCCGCCGCCGTCGACGGGTTCCTGGCCGACGCCGGTGACCGGCCGTGGTTCCTGATGGCCAACGCACACGACCCGCACCGGCCGTTCTCCGGCGGCGACCAGGAGCGGGAGATGTTCTCCGCCGAGCAGCGCGCCGGGTACCCGGCGCCGTCCCGCCGGTTCGACGACGAGCCCGTCACCGTGCCGGGGTTCCTGCCCGACCTGCCCGAGGTGCGCCGCGAGTACCGCGAGTACCTCGCCTCGGTCCGCCGCTGCGACGACACCGTGGGCGCGGTCCTCGACGCGGTCGAGCGTGCCGGGGCCACCGACGACACGCTGGTCGTGTTCCTGTCCGACAACGGCATCGCCGTGCCGTTCGCGAAGGCGAACTGCTACGTGCACGGCAGCCTGACCCCGCTGCTCGTCCGGTGGCCCGGCGTGACTGCACCCGGCTCCCGGGTGCGCGAGGAGTTCGTGTCCGCGCTCGACCTGTTCCCGACGTTCTGCGCGGCCGCGGGCGTCGAGCTCCCCGAGGGACTCGACGGGACGGGGCTCGGGGCCCTGCTGCGCGGGTCGCCGGAACCGGGGCGCGACGACATCGTCACCGTCTTCCACGAGACGGCGGGCAAGCGGCGCTACGAGATGCGCTGCGTCCAGGACGGGAGCACCGCCTACATCTGGAACGCCTGGTCGGACGGGGACACCGAGTACGTCGCGGAGAACATGCGGGGCCGCACCTGGCCCGCCATGGTCGCCGCGGCCGAGGACGACCCGGCGCTGCGGGCCCGCGTCGGGTTCTACCGGCGGCGCACCCCCGACGAGCTCTACGACCTGGCCGCCGACCCCGACTGCCTACACGACCTCGGCGCCGATCCGGGGTGGCGGACCGCGCTCGACGACTACCGCACCCGGCTGCTCGCCTGGATGGAGCAGGTGGAGGACCCGCTGCGGGCGGTGTTCCAGGCGCACCTCGACCGTTCCCGGGAGCCTGCGTGACCCGGCCGAACATCCTGTGGGTCACCACCCACGACATCAACCCCGACCTCGGGTGCTACGCCGGTGTCTGGCCGGGTGCGGAGTACGCGCGGACCCCGCACCTCGACCGGCTCGCCGCCGGGGGGATGCGGTTCGACTCCGTGCACGCCGCGGCCCCGGTGTGCGGGCCGTCCCGGTCGGCGGTCATGACCGGCTGCCACCCGGCCGCGATCGGGACGATGCACATGCGCACCAAGGCCGTCCCGCCGCCGGAGGTCCGGCTGTTCACCGAGTACCTGCGCGCCGCCGGGTACTACTGCACCAACGCCGGGTTCACCGACTTCCAGGTGACCGTGCCGGGCACCGCGTTCGACGAGTGCGGCCCGTCCGCGCACTGGCGCAACCGGCCCGACCCGGACACCCCGTTCTTCGCCGCCTTCCACGGGGTGACCACCCACGAGTCGCGGCTGTACCTCGACGACGACGCGTTCGCCGCCGCCACCGGGCACGTGCGACCCGAGCAGCGCCACGCCCCCGCCGACGCCCCTGTCCCGCCGTACCTGCCCGACACCCCGACCACCCGGCGCACCGTGGCCCGGTACGCCGACCTGGTCACCGAGGCCGACCACGAGGTCGGCCGGCTGCTCGCCCAGCTCGACGAGGACGGGCTCGCCGGGGACACCGTGGTCGTGTTCTGGAGCGACCACGGGCGCGGCATGCCCCGGGAGAAGCGCTGGCTGCACGACTCCGGACTGCGGGTCCCGATGATCGTCCGCTGGCCCGGCCGGGTCCGGGCCGGCAGCACCCACCCGGACCCGGTCGAGCTGCTGGACCTCACCGCGACCACCCTGACGCTCGGCGGGGTGGACGTGCCGGAGCACATGCACTCCCGGCCCGTACTCGCCGCCGACGGTCGTCCGGTCCCACGCCCCGGAGGTCTCTGCTTCGGCGGGCGGGACCGGCTCGACGAGCAGTCCGACACCAGCCGCACGGTCCGCGACGCGCGCTACCGCTACATCCGCCACGTCCATCCGGGCCGGCCCCCGATGCCGCACCTCGCCTACCCGGACGGCCTGCCCACCTGGGCCGAGCTGCGCACTCTGCACGCCGAGGAGGCCCGCCAGCGGGGCCGGGGTGAGGTCCCGGACCGCCTGACGCCGCTGCAGCGCACCCTGGTGGCGCCGGAGAAACCCGCCGAGGAGCTCTACGACGTGCTCGCCGACCCGTACGAGACGACCGACCTGTCCGCGGACCCCCGGCACGCCGCGGTGCTCTCCCGGCTGCGCGGCGAGCTCGACGGCTGGCAGGAGCGGCACGGCGACCTGGGGCTCCTCGACGAGGACGAACTGACCGCCCGCTGGCTGCCGGGGGGCGTCCGTCCGCGGACCGCGACCCCGCAGGTGGCCGCGTCCGCGCGGGGGCTCGTCGCGACCTGCCCCACCCCGGGCGCGTCGGTCGGCTGGACCGTCGACCCGCCGCCGGAGGACCGGCCCGTCCCGGGGCCGATGGACGAGCTGATCGGGCAGCCACCCGGCGACGGGCGTCGCTGGCTGCTCGCGACCGGTCCGTTCACCCCGCCACCCGGTGCCACCGTGCACGTGGCCGCGTGGCGGCTGGGCCACGTCCCCTCCGACGAGGTGGTCGTACCGCCGGAGGGGGCGTCGTGAGCGCACCGACCCGCACCCGCCGGGTGGACCGGCGGTTCCCGGCGCGGCTGTTCCGCGCCGGCACCGACCCCGACCCACGGTTCACCCTGGCCAACGAGCGCACCTTCCTCGCCTGGATCCGGACCGCGCTGGCGTTGGTGGCGACCGGGGTCGCGCTGGAGGCACTGGGCCTCGACCTGCACCCCGGCTACCGGCTGGCGGCTTCGGTGCTGCTCGTCGTCGCCGGCGTCCTCGCCCCGTTGCAGGCCTGGGCGGGCTGGTACGCCACCGAGCGGGCGCTGCGCCGCGGCCGGTCCCTGCCGACCCCGGTCCTCGCGCTGCCGTTGGTCGTCCTGCTCCTCGCCGCCGGGGTGCTCGTCGGCCTCGCGGTGCTGTTCCGGTGACGGCGCCCCGCACCGCGCCGTTCGACCCGGGTCTGCAGCCCGAGCGCACCGCACTCGCCTGGCGGCGCACGGCGCTCGCCGTCGCCGTCGGGGTCCTGGCCGCCTGGCGGATCCTGGCCTCGGTCTGCGGCTGCAGCCTGCCGCTGGCGCTCGGGGCGGCCGGGCTCGCCGCCGCCGGGGGGCTCGCGGTCGGGGCGGAGCGCCGGCGCCGCGAGGTGCACCGCAGGCTCACGGGCCCGTCGCCGGAACCGCTCGGCGGGGGCGGGTTACCGTTCGTCTGCACGCTGTGCGCCCTGCTGCCCGCGGTGGCCGGCCTCGCGTTCGTGCTCACCCGCTGACCCCCGTGCCGGCCCCGTGGCGGGCCGTGTCGTCGCAGGAAGGAGGCCGGATGTCCGGCTGCTGTCCACCCCCGCGTCCGGCGGGTCCCCCTGCCCCCGGCGGCCCGGATCAGGTCGGGACGGTCGATCCCGGCTCTCCCGACCATCCGGAGGTCCCGCTGCCCGGTGGGACCTTCCGGATGGGGACCGACGACGCCGACGGCTTCCCCGACGACCACGAGGGCCCCGTCCGCGCGGTGACCGTGCCCCCGTTCGCGGTCGACGTCCACGCGGTCACCAACGCGCGGTTCGCGCGGTTCGTCGAGGCGACCGGGTACCGGACCGACGCCGAGCGGTTCGGGTGGAGCTACGTCTTCGCGTCGTTCCTGCCGGGCCCGTTGCGGCGGGACTCCCCCCGCCCCGAGCAGACACCCTGGTGGTGCGGGGTCCAAGGTGCCCTGTGGTCGGCGCCCGAGGGTCCGGGCAGCGACGTCGCCGACCGGTGGGACCACCCCGTCGTCCACGTGTCGTGGAACGACGCCGACGCCTACTGCCGCTGGGCGGGCCGCAGGCTCCCGACCGAGGCGGAGTGGGAGTACGCCGCGCGCGGCGGGCTCGACCAGGCGCGCTACCCCTGGGGCGACGAGCTGACCCCGGGCGGCGAGCACCGCTGCAACATCTGGCAGGGCCGGTTCCCGGTGCGCAACACCGCCGAGGACGGCCACGCCGGCACCGCTCCGGCCGACAGCTTCGCGCCGAACGGCTTCGGGCTGTACAACGTGGCCGGCAACGTGTGGGAGTGGTGCGCGGACTGGTTCGACCCGGCTCGGGCGAACCGCAGCATGCGCGGTGGCTCCTACCTGTGCCACGACTCGTACTGCAACCGCTACCGGGTCGCCGCGCGGACGGCGAACACGCCCGACAGCTCCAGCGGCAACACGGGTTTCCGCACGGTCGCCGCGTCCTGACCGGACGCGGCGGCGGGCCGCGGACACCGGGTCAGCGGACGAGGTGCGGGACCCCGGGGCGGCGCGGGTGCGGGATGGACAGGACGGCGGTGACGTCGCCCAGCGACTCCGGGAACGCCACCGGGCCCGCGGACGCGGGCACGTCGGGGACCGACGGCGCCGGCGCGGCGGAGCGGGCGCGGTCGTGATCGGAGGCGCGGGCGTCCCACAGCTCGAACAGCGGCTGCGCGGCCATGACCAGCAGCACCGCGAGGACGGGGGCGACGGCGAGGATCGAGAGCAGCATGGGGACCACGGTGCCCGCCGGGGGCGCCCCGCCACATCGGCCGCGGGGCCGGTCTCCCGGGCCGACCCCTAGTACCGGGGTATGACTCCCGGGGTCGGACCCGGGGTCATCCCCGGGGGACGTCCTCGGCCTCGACGGCCGACGGGTCCCACGAGTCCGACGGCGAGCCCCAGCCGTTGCGCTTGAGCATCTTCTTCGCCGCGCGCTGGTGGCGGCCCATCAGCCGGTCCAGGTAGAGGTGACCGTCGAGGTGGTCGGTCTCGTGCTGCAGGCACCGGGCGAAGAACCCGCGCCCCTCGTAGGAGACCGGCTCACCGTCGAGATCGGTGCCGGTGACCCGGGCCCACTCCGCCCGGCCGGTCGCGAAGTTCTCGCCGGGCACCGACAGGCAGCCCTCCTGGTCGTCGTCCGGGTCGGGCATGACCTCCGGGATCCCGTCGGTCTCCAGCACCGGGTCGACCACGACACCGCGCCGCATCGTGCGCGTCTCCTCGTCGGGGCAGTCGAAGACGAACAGCCGCAGGTCCACTCCCACCTGGTTGGCCGCGAGCCCGACGCCGTTCGCCGCGGCCATCGTCTCGAACATGTCCTCGACCAGCGTCCGGACCGTGTCGTCGACCGTGCCGACGGGGCGGGTGGGGGTGTGGAGCACGGGGTCGCCGACCATGCGGATGCGCAGAACCGTCACCGGAGCAGCCTACGGTCGCCGCCGGGCGTGACCCGGCCGGGCGGTTTCGGTGTCGTCCGACCCGCCCTCCAGGCGCGTCGCAGCCCGGGACCGTCGGTCCCCTGTGGTTGAATCCGCACCGCGAATGACAGACGTGTCGTTCGTCGTCGCGGCGCCCGGGCGGGGCCGCCGCAGCACGAGATCGTCGTCCGCTCGAGGAGCGTGATGGAGTCCGCCGGGTCCCTGCCGGAACGCCGCGGAGCGCACCGGCGCACCGCTGCCGCGTCCCCCCGCGAGCTCGACCGTCGCGAACGCGAGATCCTCGCGTTCGAGGCCCAGTGGTGGAAGTACGCGGGCGCCAAGGAACAGGCGATCCGCGAGCTGTTCGATATGTCGGCCACCCGCTACTACCAGGTGCTGAACGCCCTGGTCGACAAGCCCGAGGCGCTGGCGGTGGACCCGCTGCTGGTCAAGCGTCTGCGCCGGCTGCGTTCCAGCAGGCAGCGCACCCGCGCCGCCCGTCGCCTCGGCCTCGAGCCCTGACAGCCAGGAGGTCACGATGACCGCACCCGCGTCCGGCGGGCAGTCACCGCTGAAGATCGCCGGTATCGCGCTGATCGGCGTCGGTGTGGTCGCCGCTGTCGTCGGCCTGATCGGCCTCACCGGCGGCGGTGAGGACGGCGGCAACCAGGCCGCGCCCCCGTCGGCGTCGGCCGAGCCGGCCCCGGCCCCGGCCCCCGCTCCGGGGGACGGCACCGGCGACGGCGCCACGCCCGGCACCGGTGGCACCCCC
>NZ_JAMXSG010000063.1:0-23838 GCF_024124365.1 Pseudonocardia sp. McavD-2-B | reverse complement strand
GGGGGGGGGGGGGGGGGGGGGGGGGGGGGGGGGGGGGGGGGGGGGGGGGGGGGGGGGGGGGGGGGGGGGGGGGGGGGGGGGGGGGGGGGGGGGGGGGGGGGGGGGGGGGGGGGGGGGGGGGGGGGGGCGACACCCGGCCCGGCACGCCGGCACAGGTGACCAGGCCGTCGATCCCGCCCAGCTCGCGCGCCCCCCGGTCGAACGCCTGCGCCACCGCGTCCTCGTCGCGGACGTCGCACCCGATGTGCCGGCGGCCGCCGACCGCCGGGGCGTCGCCGTCGATGTCCAGGCCGGCCACGGAGGCACCTGCGGCACAGAGCCGGTCGCAGACGGAGCGCCCGATACCGCTCCCGGCGCCGGTGACGACAACCCGGCGACCCGCCATCGGCAGGGTCACGCCGGCTCCGCGGCCCGGCCGGTCACGTCCTCGGCGAGCGTGCCCCCCGAGGTCTCCCGCAGGACCGCGATCACGCCGAGCCCGACGAGCGCGGCGAACACCAGGTAGAACGCGGGGGCCAGGGTGTTGCCGCTCAGCGACACGAGCGAGGTCGCGATGACCGACACCAGCCCGGACCCGATGACCCCGCCGATGTTGAACCCGATCGAGACACCCGTGTAGCGGACCCGGGTGGGGAACAGCTCGGAGTAGAGCGTGTAGATCACGCCCTGGCAGATCCCGAACGGCACGTTCAGCACGAGGGCGGCCACCACGGCGAGCCCGATCGACCCCTGCTGCATCACCCAGTAGCAGGGCACCGCGAGTACGGCGAAACCGACGAGTCCGGCGGTCAGGACGGTCCGCCGGCCGAAGCGGTCGCTCAGCGCGCCCGCCCACGGGATGAGCCCGATCGGGAGCAGCACGATGAGCACGATCAGCCACAGCGCCCCGGTGAGCGAGTACCCGAGCACGGCCGAGAGGTGGACGAGCAGGTAGACCGAACTGAGCCCGCCTGCCGTCATCGTCGCGTAGGCGACGCCGATCACACCGAACACCGACCGCCGGTGGTCGCGGACGACCTCGGTGATGGGGGCCTTGGGCGGCTCGGAGGTGTCGATCATCTGTTGGAACAGCGGCGAGTCCTCGACCCGCATCCGGTACAGGACCGCGCCGACCAGCAGCGGCCCGGCGATGAGGAACGGGATGCGCCATCCCCAGGCCGCCAGCTGTTCGGGCGTGGTCAGCGCGGTCACGGTGCCCACGACGGCCGCCGCACCGGCGAGACCGAGCGCGATGCCCACCGAGGTGGCCGATCCGAACAGGCCCCGTCGTCTCGACGGGGCGGATTCGGTGGCCAGCGAGGCCGCCCCTCCGATCTCACCACCGGCGGAGAAGCCCTGCCCGATCCGCAGCACCGTGAGGAGGATCGGGGCGAGTACTCCGACCTGTGCGTAGGTGGGCAGGAGCCCGGTGAGCACGGTGGCGACGCCCATCACGGCGACGGTGACCATCAGCACCGTGCGGCGACCGCGGCGGTCACCCAGGCGGCCGAAGAACAGCCCACCGATGGGCCGGGCCAGAAAGCCGCTGGCCACGACCGTCAGCGTCGCCAGGACCCCGATGAGCCCGTCCTGGGAGGGGAAGAACAGCGGGGCGAGCACCACCGCGAGGTAGCCGTAGATGGCGAAGTCGTAGTACTCGATGGCCGTGCCGACGGCCGCGGCCGTACTGGCCCGGCGACCGATCCGGGCGGCGTCCTGGGAGGTCGTGCTCGACATGGCGCTCCTTTGCGCGCTGGAGGGATCCGGGGGTGATGGTGCGGTCAGTGCGGGGCGGTGCCCGGTGGGAGGTGGGCCCGCTCGCGGGCGGCGTCCGCGGCGGCGAGCCCGAGGACGACGGCCGGTGCGAGGCCGCCCGCATAGGCGTTGCGGTAGAGGCCGCCCACGTCCGCGCCCGCGGCGTACAGCCCGTCGATCACACCGCCGCCGGAGGACCGGACCCGCCCGTGTCCGTCGGTGTCGATCCCGGCGAACGGGAAGGTGATCGCCGCGGTCGCCTCGACGACGTAGTACGGCGGTTCGTCCAGCAGGCGGGGGAGGACCGACCGCGGCGGGTGGGGGCGCCCGCCGGAGGCGAGCCGGGCGATCTCCGCCGCGATCCGTGGGCCGTCGTAGCCCCACTCCGGCGGCACGTGGGCGAAGTCCTCCGCCGATCCGGCCACCACGCAGCGGGCGCCGCGCCGCCGGGCCAACTCGAACTTGTCGTTCGCCGGGCCGCCTGCGACGTAGGGCGCCCGGACGCGGTCGCGGTGGCCGCGGGCGTCGGTCACCAGCAGGCCCCGGCACTCCGGCTGCTCCACCAGGGCGATCGTGGTCAGGTGGTCCCCGAGGCTCTCGTCGACGAACCGTTCGCCCGCGAGGTTGAACAGCAGGGCGTGCTCGCTGTAGTAGAGCGCCGCCTCGACGTACAGCTCGGGCGTGAGGTGGACGCCGGCCGGTACGAGGTGGCCGTAGAAGCCGCCGCCGGAGTTCGTGATCCGGGCGCCGGCGGCCGTCGCGAGGCGCAGGCCGTCCCCGGTGCTCCACGGGTTGGACCGTGCGGCGATGTCGCGGGCCTGCGGGTGCACGTGCTCGGCCCGCAGGTCCGGGTCGGCGGGGAACCCGCCGGTGGCGAGCAGCGTCGTCGTCGCGATGATGTCCTTCCGGGTGCCGTCCGCGGTCACGATCCGTGCGCCGGCGACGCGGCCGGTGGAGTGTGTCAGCAGCCGCTCGGCGCGGACGCCCAGGAGGATCTCACCGGCGCCCGCGACGCGTCGGCGGCAGGCGGCGACGAACGCGCCCGTGTCGACCCGGTGGCCGATGCCGTAGCGCAGCACGGGCACCGCGGACCCGAGGTCGACCCCGAGATCACGGACGAAGTCGAGAGCTGCGGGGAACCCCGCGACGACGGTGTCCCGCAGCTCGGGGGAGCCGCCGGGGTTGACCTCCGCCATGACCTCGGGGGTGGCGGCCGTCCACAGGTAGCCGGCGTACCGCGCGGACCCGCCCAGGTCCGGGGCGCAGTCGACCAGGACCGCCCGCAGGCCGTGTCCGGCGGCACGCGCCGCCGCCGACAGGCCCGCCATGCCGCCGCCGAGGACCAGGAGATCGGCCCGGGATGCGGTCCGCGGCTCGTCCATGGTCCCCCCGTCGGCACGTCGTACCGGAAGTGCAGTACCGGAAGTGAAGGTGAATTGACTTCAGTTAGGCTAGAAGCCCCGCGAGTGCGCGTCAAGCGATCGGGCTCGACCGCCGTCGGCGGGACGCCCACGTCGTGCGGGCACGAGACCGAGCGCAACGCGAGCGGACGGCCTGCGGCGGCATCGCCTCGCGAGGTTTAGCCGCGCCCACGAGGGGTCACCCCGCCGGGTGGAGTTGACGCGACCAGAGCCGATGGGGACGCCGGACGAGTCGGAGCGCAGCACCGACGGCGCGTGCCCCGCCCCGTACGACGCCACGGCCGACGCCGACGCCGACGCTGACGTCGTCGGGCAATTCCGGCGTCTCGCACCGGCGCTCCTGGACTGTGCGACGGTCGCCGAGGTGCTGGACCGGGTGCTCGACGCCGTGACACGCGTCGTACCCGTGGCGGCGATGGCGAGCGTGACGATGCGCGACGACGCAGGCCACTACTACACACCGGTGTCCACCGGCGGGCCGGCCGAGGAGATCGACGTCGTGCAGTACCGCAGCGGTCGCGGTCCCTGCGTCGACGCCGCCCGCGAGGACGGCCCCGCGTCCGCGGTGTCGGACGACCTGCGGCACGAGGAGCGGTGGCCCGAGCTGGCCGGTACCGCGGTGGGTCACGGGTTCCTCTCGGTGGCCGCGGTCGAGCTGCTCCCCGACGCCCGGCCGCCCCGGCTGCCGGGCGCGCTCAACGTGTACGCCTCCGGACCGCGGGCCTTCGGCCGCGCCGACCTCGACCGCCTGACCATCCTGGCCGGCTACGCCTCGCTCGCGCTGGCGACCACCGACGCGGTCTCGGCCGCGGAGCTCAAGCAGGCACATCTGCAGACGGCGATCGAGACCCGTGATGTCATCGGCCAGGCCAAGGGCATCCTGATGGCCCGCCGCGGGCTGGACGCCGACCAGGCCTTCGACCTGCTGCGGCGGACCTCGCAGGACATCAACGTGAAGCTGGCGCGCCTGGCCCGCACGGTCGCCGAGCGTCCCCAGGACATCGACTCCCTCTAGTGTTGGCGGTCCGGCGTTTGGGTATCGGCGCAGCGGGCAGACGCGCCGCATCCCGAGCGTCGACCCGGGGCGATGCGAGGGTCAGGCCGGGACGGTTGAGTTCGTACAGCCGTCCCGGCCGACAGCACGTACTCCTACGACGGCAGCCCTGACCGCACCCGTAGTCGGTAGGGGGTCTCCGTGAGGGCCGGCGTCGGGCTGATCCGGTGAGACCGTTGCCGAGCCGAGATGACTCCTGGTCACACCCACCGCGCATGGTCCGGCAACGATCTCCGCAGCCCCCGACAGGTGGACATCAAGGGCTTTATCGGACATCTTTGCGCGACTGCGTCGTCGCCGTCCGCCCTGCCTCCGACGACCCGAGGCGAACACCACCACTGGGCGGACCGGTCGGCGGCCGGAGGAGGAGCGCGACGTGCAGGAACTCGCGCGCAGGCTCGGCCTGCGCACCCACCCGCAGATCTTCTTCTGGTCTGCAGGTCTGATCATCGCCTTCCTCGTGGTGCTGCTGCTCGCGCCCGGCCCCATCGGCGCGGCGTTCGACGCGGGTCGTGGGTGGATCACGACGAACCTCGGCTGGTACTTCGTCGTGGGCGTGACGACCTGGCTCGTGTTCCTGATCTGGGTGGCCCTGAGCCGCTACGGCACCCTGCGCCTGGGCGGTGACGACGCACGTCCCGCCTACTCGAACGTGTCCTGGTTCACCATGCTGTTCGCCGGGGGGATCGGGACCATCCTGATGTTCTGGGGGGTCGCGGAGCCGATCTCGCACTTCACGGCGCCCCCGGTCGACGGTGTCGAGCCCTACAGCGCCCAAGCCGCGCAGGACGCGATGTCCTTCGCGCTGTACCACCTGAGCCTGCACACCTGGGCCATCTTCACGCTGCCGGGGCTGGCCTTCGGCTACTTCATCTACCGCTACGACCTGCCGATGCGAGTCTCGTCGGTGTTCTATCCGTTCCTCAAGGAGCGGATCCACGGCCCGATCGGGCGGGCGATCGACATCTTCGCGGTGCTCGGCACGGTGTTCGGCGTCGCGGTGTCGCTGGGCCTCGGCACCTCGCAGATCAGTGCCGGGCTGAGTGCGCTGCTGGGGGTGCCGGACTCCGTCGGTGTGCGGGTGGCGGTCATCACCGTCCTCACCCTCGTGGCGACGGGGTCGATCGCGGTCGGGCTGGACAAGGGCATCCGTCGGCTGTCGAACCTCAACATCGGACTCGCGGTGGGTCTGATGTTGTTCGTACTCATGGCCGGTGAGACCGTCTTCCTCCTCCGACAGATGATCGAGACGACCGGGCTCTACCTGTCGAGCCTGCCGAGGCTGTCCTTCTGGAACGACTCCCTGGCCCCCTACACCGACGAGGACGGCTGGGGCTGGCAGGCCGGGTGGACCGTCTTCTACTGGGCGTGGACAGTGACCTGGGCCCCGTTCATGGGGGTCTTCCTCGCCCGCATCTCGAAGGGGCGCACCATCCGCCAGTTCGTCGGCGGGGTGCTCGTGGCCCCGGCGACCTTCACGGTCGTCTGGTTCGTGATCTTCGGCTGGTCGGCGATGGCGATCGACGGCATCGGCGGGACCGGGGGGCCGATCTCGGCCGCCGTCGCCGACAGCGTGCCGCTCGCGATGTTCGCCTTCTTCGAGAACTTCCCGGCGGCGACACTCGTCTCCGGTATCGCGGTCGTCGTGGTCGCGTTGTTCTTCGCGACGTCCGCGGACTCGGCCGCCCTCGTCGTCGACATGCTCTGCACCGGTGACGACCGGCCCAGCCCGATCCGGCAGCGGGTGTTCTGGGGGCTCACCATCGGTGCACTGGCCGCCTCGCTCATCGTCCTGGGCGGTGATGCCGCGCTGGATGCGCTGGAGCAGGTGATCACCGTGGTGGGGCTGCCGATCTTCACCATGGTCTTCGCGATGGTCTTCGCCCTCGTCGCCGGGCTCCGTTCCGAGGTCCCGCCCCGGATGGTGACGGTGCGGGGGCATCTCTCCGAGCAGCCGGTGGACGGGACCGGGACGGATGGCACGGCCGCCACGCGTGACGTCGCCGGACGGCCTGCGTCATCGACCGACTGACGTGCGACATCCGGCCGGCCCCGGACTCCGTGTCCGGTCGGACGTCGTCCGGGACTCACCAGGGCCCCGGACGACGCGGCGGTAGACCAGGTGGTCACGGACCCACGGATCGGAGCGAGCGAACGACCCCCGACAGGGCCGGTGCTCAGTCGCGCGGGTCGCGCTCGGCCCGCTCGCGACGGAGCCGGTCGAGTTCGTCGTTCGCCAGCGCGCTCCAGAACCGCAGGGCCGCGTGCTCCATCTCCAGGCCCAGCTCGATCGTGATCATGCGCGGCTCGGCCCACTCCTCGCGACCGTGCCGGGCGACCATGTCCTCGTAGTCGGCGATCCGGCTCTCGTGCTGGCGTATCTGCTCGCGGGCTAGTTTCTCGACGTCGTCGGGGGATCCCGCCTCGTTGAAGAACAGCTTGAGCTCGGCGATGTCGCGCATCTGGAAGTGCTCGGCGGTGGGCGCCGCCAGCCACTCACGCAGGGCCGCCCGGCCCTCGTCGGTCAGGGAGTAGGTCTTGCGCCGCCGTCCGTGCTCCTCGGTGTCGAGGGCGAGCAGGCCTGCGTCGGCGAGCCGGTCCGGCTCGGAGTACAGCTGCGCGTGCGGGAAGTGCCAGAAGTAGCCGACGGAGCGGCTGACCGCCCGCTTCAGGTCGTACGGCGTCGAGGGCCCGCGCAACGCGATCATGCCCAGGACCAGATACGACGTCGTGGACAGTCGCATCCGCGCTCCTCTCGTGCCGGCCGGTGCTCCGCGGACTCTAGACGAGGCGAATCGTCGATCCGCGGATGCGGCTCGACCCTCGCACGTGCGTCCCGCCACCGATGACCGACCCTCCTCCCCGGCGGATGCCGCCGGACGGGGTCGTTCCCGAGGCCGGTGGAATCCGGGGCTTCCCCTCTGACAGTCTGAACCGTATGGTCTGAAACAGACTAATGACGAGGGGGTCGGATGGACCTGGTGACGACGCTGCGATGGGCGGTCGAGCGCAACCCCGACCGGCCGGCGGTACGAGGAACCGGCAGGTGGCTCTCCTACCGGGAGTGGGACGCGCGGACCGACCGGCTGGCCGGGGCCCTGCGGAGCCTCGGCGTGGAGCGGGGGGCCCGGGTGGGCCTGGTGATGCACGGCGGCGAGCAGCTCGCGAGCCTGCACCTGGCCGTGCAGAAGCTCGGCGCGGTCTCGGTGCCGCTCTCGACCCGGTTCGGGGTCGAGGAGCTCGGCTACTGCCTGGGCGACGCCGACGTCCGCCTGGTGGTCGCCGACGCCGCGCACGCCGAGCGGGTCGCCGCCGCCGGCCTCGGGGACCTGCTGCGGGACGTGGCAGCCGTCGACGAGCTCGCCGAGCGGCTCGACAGCCCCGTCTGCGTCGCCCCGGACGAATCGGACCTCAGCGTCATGCTCTACACGTCGGGGACCACCGGGAAGCCGAAGGGTGTCCCGCGTACCCACCGGGCCGAGCACCTGGCAGCGGTCGCGCACGTGATGCAGACCCGGCAGCGGCAGGGGGTCGCGACCCTCGGGGTGATGCCGCTGTTCCACACGATGGGCCTGCGCACGCTGCTGGCCTCCGTCGTGGTCGGGGGCACGTGGGTGGGCCAGCCCGCCTTCGACGCCGACGAGTCGATGCAGCTGATCCTCGAGGAGAACGTCGGTTCCCTGTACCTGGTGCCGACGATCTACTGGTCGCTGCTGCGCACCGGACGGCTCGGTGACGCCCGTGCGCTCGACAACCTCGCCTACGCCGGTGCCGCCATGACCCCGTCGCTCGCCGAGAAGCTGGTCGACCAGGTCGCGCCCACCTCGTTCGTCAACCACTTCGGCTCGACCGAGATCTACACGTTCACCATCGGGCCCGACGTCGCCGCCAAGCCCGGCTGCGCCGGCCGGGCGGGGCTGTTCTCCCGGGTCCGGCTGATCGCGCCCGACGCGGGCGCCCCCGTCGACGAGGAGGTCCCGCGCGGGACGCAGGGGCAGGTGATCGTCTCGATGGCCTCGCCCGAGGCCTTCGGTGGCTACCGGAACCGGCCGGACGCGAACGCCAAGGCCATCCGGGACGGGTGGTACCACACCGGTGACCTCGCCGTCGCCGACTCCGACGGCGACCTCTGGGTCTCCGGCCGCACCGACGACATGATCAACTCCGGTGGCGAGAACATCTACCCGGACGAGATCGAGTCGGTCCTGACCCGCTGTCCCGCCATCGACGACGTCTGCGTGGTCGGACTGCCCGACGAGCGATGGGGACACGCGGTGACCGCGTTCGTGGTCCCCGCCCGCGGGACCGACCCGCTGGCCGCGGCCGAGCAGGCCCTGGCCTGGGCCCGGGAGCAACTGCCGTCGCTGAAGCGGCCGAAGCGGGTGATCGCCGTCGACTCGATCCCGCGGTCCGGGGTCGGCAAGACGCTGCGCCGCACGCTCGTCGCGGGCGAGTACGACCTGAGGGGAGAAGCACGTGTCTGATGTGTCCGATGTGTCTGTGGCCGCCCGCACCTGGGTCCCCAGCCGGGACGAGGACGCCGCGCTGGTCACCGGCCGGGGCGCGTTCCTCGACGACCTGGACCCGCTGCCCGGCACGCTGGTCGCCACCGTCGTGCGCTCCACCCGTCCGCACGCCCGGTTGCGTTCGGTCGACCTGAGCCGGGCCCGTGCCCATCCGGGGGTGGCGGCGGTGATCGGCCCCGACGAGGTGCGCGCCGCGCTGCGGCCCTTCCCCCTGTCGACCGGCGCGGTGATGCCCTACCTGCCCACCGGTGTGGACAAGGTGCGCTTCGTCGGCGAGCCGATCGCCGTCGTCGTCGCCTCGGACCGCTACGTCGCCGAGGACGCCGCCGAGCTCGTCGCCGTCGAGTACGACGACCTGGGTGCGGTCACCGCGGCCCGCGCCGCGCTGGAGCCGGACGCGCCGCTGCTGCACGAGGGCGCCGGGTCCAACGTCGCCACCGACCGGACCTTCTCCTTCGGTCCCGTCGAGGAGCGGTTCCGCGACGCCGCGCACGTGGTGACCGGCCGCTACGACTTCCCGCGCTACTCCTCGGTGCCGATGGAGTGCTACTCGGTCATCGCGCAGTGGAACGAGGGCGACGCCGGCCCCTCGGTCGAGGCCTGGGCGAACTTCCACGGACCGTTCTCGATGGTCCCGGTCATGGCCGGCGCGCTCGGGATCCCGACGTCGCGGGTGCGGCTGCACGTCCCCGCCGACATCGGCGGCAGCTTCGGGATCAAGGCCGGCATCTACCCCTACGTGGTGCTGATGGCGCTGGCCTCGAAGCACTCCGGCACGCCGGTGCGGTGGGCCGAGGACCGCGTCGAGCACCTGATGGCGAGCTCCACCGGTGCGGACCGGGCGATGACCTTCTCCGCCGCGGTCGACGCCGACGGCACCGTGACGGCCCTGCGTACCGACCTGATCGACAACGTCGGCGCTTACCTGCGCCCGCCGGAGCCCTCCACGCTCTACCGCTGCTATGGCAACATCACCGGGCCCTACCGCATCGACGCCGTCGAGATCCGGGCCCGCGCCGTGGTCACGAACACCATGCCGACCGGGCTGAACCGGGGCTTCGGCGGCCAGCAGCTCTACTTCGGGCTGGAACGGCTGATGGACGCGGTCGCCGCGGCGACCGGGCGCGACGTCGTCGAGGTGCGGCGGCGCAACCTGGTGTCGACGTTCCCGCACGAGACGGCGACCGGAGGCGTCTACGACTCCGGCGACTACGCCGCGGCGCTGGACCTGGCCGTGAAGAACGCCGACCTCGCCGAGCTGGAGCGCCGGCGCGAGGCGGCCCGGGCCGAGGGCGCCTTCTACGGCATCGGCACCGCCCTGGTCGTCGACCCGTCCGGCACCAACATCGGCTACGTCGGCCTGGCCACCCCCGCCGAGGACCGCAAACCGGGCCGGGACAAGTCCGGCTCCACCGAGCACGTCCGGATGTCGGTGGACCTGCAGGGGATCGTCACCGTGCTGCTCGGGTCGGTCCCGCAGGGCCAGGGCCACGCCACCGTGGCGCGGAAGGTCGCGGCGCAGCGGCTCGGGCTGCCGATCGCGCAGGTACGGGCGGTCGTCGACATGGACACCGCGACGACCCCGTGGACGGTCACGTCCGGGTCGTACTCGTCGCGGTTCGCGCCGCTCGTCACGAGCGCGGTCGTCGCCGCCGCGGACACCATCGCCGCCACGGTGAAGGCGGCCGGGGCCACGCTGCTGGAGGGAGCCGACCCGGGCGAGCTCACCCTGCTCGACGGGAAGGTCGTCCACCCGGACGGTCGTTCGGTCGCCTTCCGCCACGCCGCCGGTGTCGTGCACTGGGACCCGGCGTCGCTGCCCGACGGCGTCCCCGCCCGGCTCTACGCCGAGGCCGAGTTCTCCCCGCGGGAGACCCGCGCGGCCACGGCGGACGACCGGATCAACTCCTCGCTCTGCTACGGCTTCGTCGCCGAGATCGTCGCGGTGCGGATCGACCCGGACACCCTGGAGATCGAGGTCGACCGGGTGTCCTCGGTGCACGACGCCGGGACCGTCCTCGACCAGACCCTGCTCGACGGCCAGGTCTACGGCGCGCTCGTGCACGGCCTCGGCGGTGCCGCCTACGAGGAGTTCACCCACGCCGACTCCGGGCAGCCGACGGCGGCGACGTTCCTCGACTACCTGTGCCCGACCAGCGCCGAGGCCGGGTTCGACCTGCGAACCGACCACGTGGTGACCCCGTCACCGCTGACCCCGCTCGGCGCCAAGGGCTGCGGCGAGGGGTCGTCCATGAGCTTCCCGGTGGCCTACGCCAACGCCGTCGCCGACGCGCTGGCCCCCCACGGGATCGAGATCACCCGCCTGCCGCTGCACGGCGAGGTACTGCACCGACTGCTCACCGAGAAGGAGAACTCCTGACATGGCACTCACCGGCGGCGACGTCGTCCTGGAGCGCGCACACGACGGGCGGGTCGCGTACCTGACCCTGTCCCACGGCAAGTACACGGTCGTCACGATGGAGATGCGCCGGCTGGTCGCCGAGCGCTTCGCCGAGATCGACCGGGACCCGCAGGTCCGCGTCGTGGTGATCCGCTCCGACGGCCAGCACTTCACCTCCGGCGGCGACATCGCCGGGTTCATGGAGGTCGACCCGATCGACCTCACCGACCTCGGCCAGGACGTCACCGCCCCGGCCCGCAGCACCAAGCCGGTCATCGCCGCGATCGACGGCTACTGCTTCGGCGTCGGGCTGGAGATGGCGCTGTCCTGCGACATCCGGCTCGGCACCGGCCGTACCCAGCTCGCGCTGCCCGAGATGAACCTCGGCATGATCCCCGGCTCCGGCGGCACCCAGCGCCTGGCCCGGCTGATCGGCCTGTCCCGGGCGAAGTTCCACATCATGACCGCGACCCGGATCCAGGCCCAGCAGGCGCTCGACTGGGGCATCCTGGCCGGCCTGTACGACGACCGCGACGCGCTCTACGCCGAGGTCGACGCGCTGGCGCTGAAGATGGCCGGGTTCTCCCCGGCCGCGCTGCGCACCGCCAAGGAGGTCCTCGACCGCGGCGTCGACGGCCCGCTCTACACCGGCATCGAGCTGGAGCGGAAGGCCTACTCGATGCTGCGGGCGACCGAGGACTTCGCCGAGGGCGTGAAGGCCTTCGGGGAGAAGCGCACCCCGAACTTCACGGGCCGCTGATGAAGGCCGCACCGTTCGCCTACGTCCGCCCCGGCCGGCTCGACGACGTGCTCGGCGAGCTCGCCGGCGGCGACGGCAAGGTGCTGGCCGGCGGCCAGTCCCTGGTGCCGGTCCTCGCGATGCGCCTGGGCCGCCCCGGCACCCTGGTCGACATCACCGCCGTGCCCGAGCTGACGGCAGCGGGACCGGAGCAGGACGGGTACCGGATCGGCGCGGCGGTGCGGCAGCGCGCGGTCGAGCACGACCGGTCCGCCCGCGCGGTCCCGCTGATCGGGATGGCCATGCCCTTCGTCGGGCACCGGGAGCTGCGCAGCCGGGGCACCGTCTGCGGCAGCCTCGCCCACGCCGACCCGGCCGCCGAGCTGCCCGCCGTCGCCTGCTGCGCGCAGGCGACGGTCGAGCTGGCCGGCCCGGCCGGGCGGCGGAGCATGCCCGCCGAGGAGTTCGTGACCGGCGCGATGACCACCGCGGCCGGGCCGGAGGACGTCGTCGTCGCGGTGACGTTCCCGCACGCCCGGCCGGGGGAGGGCTTCGGGTTCGCCGAGATCGCCCGCCGGCACGGCGACTTCGCGCTCGCCGGGGTGGTCACCCGGGTGCGGGTCGGCGACGACGGCGCGGTGACCGAGGCCCGGCTGACCGGGTTCGGGATCTCCGACCGCGCCGTGACCCGCGACGTGACACCGCTGCTCACCGAGCACGAGGACGACCTGCGCCCGGCCACCGCCGCACTGGCCGACGAGGTCGTCGACACCGGCGGGGACACCCACGGATCCACCGGCTACCGGCGCCGGTTGTTCGGGGTGCTCGCCGCCCGCGAGCTGTCCCGTGCGCTGCACCGCGCCCGGGACCGGAAGGAGCGTTCATGACCACGGTGGAGCCGAGGCGAACAGGTACTGCGGAGCCGCGGGACCGCGTCGCCGCCGACGAGACCGTCGGGATCACGATGACGGTGAACGGCACCGAGACGACCGTCACCGTGCCGCCCCGCGCCCACCTCGGTGACGTGCTGCGCGAGCAGCTCGGCCTCACCGGCACCCACCTGGGCTGCGAGCACGGCGTCTGCGGCATGTGCACCGTGCTCGTCGACGGCGAGGCCGCCCGCGCCTGCCTGCTGTTCGCGGTGCAGTGCGAGGGCGCCGAGATCGTGACCGTGGAGGGCCTGGGCACCCCCGAGGACCAGCACCCGCTGCAGCAGGCGTTCTCCGCCCACCACGCGCTGCAGTGCGGGTTCTGCACCCCCGGGATGCTCATGAGCAGCTACGACCTGCTCAGCAACACCCCGGAGGTGGAGAGCGAGGAGCTGCCCGAGCAGATGTCCGGCGTGCTCTGCCGGTGCACCGGCTACCGCGGGATCCTCGCGGCCGTCGACGACGTGCGGCAGAGCCACCCGGACGGCGTCCCGGGGCCCCGGGCGTGCGGCGCGCGGACCCTGGTCGGGCGGGGGACCGGTGGCGGCAGCGGCGCCGGCGCCCCCGCCGAGGACGTGCCGGCGGCGGCGCTCGCGCAGGAGGTGCGGCTGCCCTCCGGGCCGCCGTCCGCGGTCGTCGACGTCACCAGCGCGCTCCGGCAGCCGGTCGAGCGGGTCTGGGCGGTGCTCGACGACTTCGACCTGCTCGCCCGCTGCCTGCCCGGCGCCCGGCTGACCGAGGTGCTCGACGGCGACCGCTACCGCGGCCGGGCCGTCGTCGCGCTCGGCCCGGTGAAGCTGTCCTTCGACGGTCTGGCCCAGGTCGTCGAGCGGGACCCGGCCGCGCACCGGCTGCGGTTCCACGCCCAGGGCGCCGACGCCGGCGGCAGCGCCACCCAGGCCGACGTCGTGCTGGCCGCCGAGGCCGGACCGGACGGCGGCACGGTCCTGACCGCGCACGCCGACGTCCACCTCACCGGCCGCGTCGCCCAGTTCGGCCGGGCACTGGCCGGTGACGTCTCGCGGCGGCTGTTCGAGCAGTTCGCGACGAGCGTCGACGAGGCCGCCGAGACCGGTTCGGTCACCGAGCCCGGCCGCGGTGCGCAGCTCCGCCTGGTGCTGGGGACCGTCCGGGACACCGTCGGCGCGCTCGTCCGCCGGGGCCTCACCCGCGTCCGCACACTGCGGCGCCGGTAGCCGCCCGCTCCCTGCCCGGTGAGTGATCGCAAGGAGGCGACACCATGACCGCACCGACCGACGAGCCCGCCGAGGGCCCGGCCGCCGCACCGCCCACCCCGCCGGCCGAGCCGCGGCCGACCCGCCGCATCGAACCCGGCCCGGGGATCAGGTCCGGGCTGCGCGGCCTGCCCCGGCGGCTGAACCCCGCAACGGTCGGCGCCGGGGTGGTCGCGGCCGTGTTCGGCTGCACCGGGCCGGCCCTGATCGTGATCGACGGTGCCGCCGCGAACGGCCTGGACAGCCGGGTGATCGCGTCGTGGATCTTCGGGATCTACGTCTTCGGCGGCCTGATCTCGCTGTTCCTCGCCCTGCGCTACCGGATGCCGGTCGTCGGCGCCTTCTCCATCCCGGGGGCCGTCCTGGTGGTGGGGGCGCTGGGGACGTTCCCGTTCTCCGCCGTCGTCGGCGCGTTCCTCGTCGCGGGACTGCTCGTGCTCGTGCTCGGGCTGTCCGGCCTGATCGGCACCGTGTCCCGGTGGCTGCCGCAGCAGATCGTGATGGCGATGATCGCCGGGGCGCTGATCCGGTTCGGCACCGGGGTGGTGACCGCGGCCGAGTCCGCGCCGTGGATCGTCGCGGCCGCGGTGGCCGGGTTCCTGCTGCTGTCCCGGTTCGTACCGGCGGTGCCCGGCGCGCTCGGTGCGCTGGTCGCCGGGCTGGTCGCGGCCGCGGTCACGGGCGGCTTCGCCCCGCAGGCCACCGCCGTCGAGGGCTGGACGGCGCCGGTGCTCGTGGCCCCGACGTTCGACCTCGCCGCGATCCTGGCCGTCGGGATCCCGCTGGCGGTCCTGGTGATCGCCGCGGAGAACGCCCAGGCCTACGGTGTGCTGCTCAGCCAGGGCTACCGGCCCCCGATCAACGCGATGACGGTCGCGAGCGGCGTGGGCGGGCTGCTGGCCCCGCTGACCGGCGGCCACAACGCCAACGTCGCGGGCCCCATGACCGCGATCTGCTCGGGTCCGCAGGCCGGGCCGGACCCCGACGCCCGCTACGCCGCGAGCGCGGTCAACGGCGTGCTGTTCATCGCGTTCGGCGCCCTCGCCGGGATCGCGGTCACCGCGGTCACGGCGCTGCCGACCGAGCTGGTGGCGGTGGTCGCGGGGCTCGCCATGATCGGGGTGCTGGTGTCGTCGTTCCGCGGCGCGTTCGGCGACGGCCGGTTCCGGACCGGCGCGCTGACGGCCCTGGTGGTCGCGATGAGCGGGGTCGCGCCGCTGGGGATCTCCAGCCCGTTCTGGGCGCTCGTCGCGGGGGTCGCGATCTCCGCGGTGGTCGAGCCGGGTGACTTCAGGGTGCGGTCCGAGGCCGGATGAACGCGTGCGCGCCGACGCGGTGACACGGTATCGAACAGATGGTCCGGGGTGATCTGTGGAGCTTCATCAACTTCGGTACTTCGTGACGATCGCGCACGAGGGGAGCTTCACCTCCGCGGCCGCCCGTCTGTATCTGTCCCAGCCGTCGTTGTCGGTGCAGATCCGCAAGCTGGAGCAGGCTGTCGGTGCTCGGCTGTTCGAGCGGACCGGCCGGCACATCGTGCTGACCGCGGCCGGATCCGCGCTGCTCGAGCACACGGAGATCGCGCTCGCCGAACTCGAACGCGGCCGGGAACGGGTGGCCGAGGTCAGCGGCCTGCGTGAAGGCGAGGTCCGGGTGGGCGTGTTGCCCAGCATCGGCGCGCGGATGCTGCCCGAGGTGCTGGCCCGGTTCCGGCGCGCGCACCCGCTGGTCGGGGTGCGGATCGTCGAACACGACATCTCCCGGGAGTTCGAGCAGCTCGTGCGCTCCGGGGAACTGGACCTGGCGATGACCCGGATGCCGCTGACCCTGAGCGGGCTGTGCGTCGACGAGCTGGTCCGCGAGCCGGTGCTCGTGCTGGTTCCCGCCGCGCACCGGCTGGCCGGCCGTGCGGAGGTCGCGCTCGCCGAGCTGGCCGGCGAGGATCTCGTCGGGATGCGTACCGGGTACGGGCTGCGGGACCTCGCCGATCAGTTGCTGGCCGAGGCCGGTGTCCGTCCGCGGGTGGTGCTGGAGACCGGACAGTTGGCGATCGTGCACGGGATGGTGGCCGCCGGGATGGGGGTCGCGCTGCTACCGAGGATGGCCGCGGGCGAAGGCCCCACGGTCCCGATCGCCGACTCCTGTGCGTTCCGTGAGCTGGGCGTGGTGTCGCGGGCCAGCGCGCACGTGTCCCCGCCGGTACAGGCGTTCCGCCGGTTGCTGCTGCGCACGGCGCGCGATTGAGGGCGGAGCTCGGCCGCATGTCTACGACCGGTGCACGACAGCTCGTCCGTCTCGCTCGCCGGTCCAGCGGGCGACCGCGTCGGTGTCGACGTCCAGGAGGTCGAGCGCCCGACCGGTGGTGTGCTCGACGATGTCGGCGACGCTGTGCGGGTGTGCGTAGAAGGCGGGCACCGGCGGCATCACGATCGCGCCGGAGGCGGTGACCTCGGACATCAGCCGTAGGTGTCCGGCGTGCAACGGGGTCTCCCGGAACAGGAGCACCAGGCGCCTGCGCTCCTTGAGCGCCACGTCCGCGGCCCGCACCACGAGCGACTCGTCGTAGCTGGCGGCGATCCCGGACAGCGTCTTCACGCTGCAGGGCGCCACCAGCATCCCGGCCGTGCGGAACGAGCCGGAGGAGATCGGCGCGCCCAGGTCGCCGTCGGAGTGCACGACGTCGGCGAGTGCGCGCACGTCGGCGACGCTGCGGTCCGTCTCGTAGCCGATGGTCGCCCGCGCCGCCTTCGTCAGGACCAGGTGCGTCTCGACGTCGGGCACCTCGCGCAGCAGCTCCAGCGCCCGGATCCCGTACACCGCCCCGGACGCCCCGGTGAGCGCGACGATGATGCGTCTCATCGGAGGTCCCCCAGCTCCGCGAGATGGCGCTCGAGAGCCGACGGGTCGGCCGGGGCCACCGTCATCTGCCGGTAGCGGTCCCGGTCGGCGGCCGGGACGGTGGCGTCGAGGCCCAGCTTCGCGGTGAGCCCCTGCTCGGCCGAGGGATCCAGGCTGCTGCCCTTCGCGTTCGGCACCACCAGCAGGTCCCGGTCGGGTTGGGTCCGGGTGGCCACCGCCCAGGCCACCTGCTCGTCGTCGGTGATGTCCACGTCGTCGTCGACGACAGTGACCTGTTTGATCGTGGACGCGGTGAGGAACAGCGTCATCATCGCGGTGGTCGGCGCTCCCGGCGTGGGCCCGCGGAGCGCGACGACGGCGGTGAGCCGGCACGAGCCGGACTCGGGTAGCCGCAGCGCCGCCACGTCCAGCCCGGCCCGGCGCAGAGCCCGCAGGCAGGCCGCCTCGCGCGGTACGCCGCCGGCGTAGAAGTGCTCGCGGCCGCCGGAGAGGATGGTCTGGAACACCGCGTCGTCACGGTGCCAGCCGTCCACCAGCTCGATCACCGGGGCGGGGCCGCCGGGCCCGTACGTGCGCGGATACTCCCCGAACGGCCCCTCGGCCTCGCGGCGTCCGGCCCGGAATCGGCCCTCCAGCACGAACTCCGCCCGGGCCGGCACCAGCGCGTCCACGGTCGGGGCGGCGACCAGCTCGACCGGAGGGGCCAGCGCGTTGGCCACGGCGTAGTCGTCGAGCTCGCGGTCGGCGGGGGACTGGCTGGCGAGAACGAGCGCCGGGTGCACCCCGACCACCAGGGCGACGTCGAGGTCGCGCCCCGCCGCCTCGGCCTCGGTGAAGATCCTCCGTAGCCGCCCGGGCAGCAGCAGCGCACGCAGCTCCCGCTCGCCCGCGGCCAGCAGCCGGTTGATCGAGAGGTTCATCCGACCACTGACCGGGTCGCGGACCGCCAGCAGCGCCGAGGTCAGGTACCTGCCGCCGTCCTCGGAGTGCTGACGGGTCAGCGGCAGCACCGAGAGCATCCGGTCGCCGTGCATGCGGTTCGCCAGCACCGGGGCCCCGGACGCCTCCACCTCCGGGCAGCGCTCCGGGGCGTCCAGGGCGGCGGCGAAGCGGTCGGCCACCCCGGCCGGTTCGCAGCCCAGTACCAGGCCGAGGTGCGTCCGGCTCGGCACGGTGTTCCCCACCAGCGGGAACCCCGCGCCGATCACGTCGCCGAACCGCACGGCGCGCTGCCCGTCGGCACGAGTCAGCACCGCGGCGACGTCCTGGTCCGGGTCGATCGGGGACCTCAGCCGGGCGAGCTCGCCGCGGCCGTCGAGCACGTCGAGCCAGGAACGCAGGTCGGA
Source organism: Pseudonocardia sp. McavD-2-B (assembly GCF_024124365.1). Classification (NCBI taxonomy): domain Bacteria; kingdom Bacillati; phylum Actinomycetota; class Actinomycetes; order Pseudonocardiales; family Pseudonocardiaceae; genus Pseudonocardia; species Pseudonocardia sp. McavD-2-B. The sequence goes on along the minus strand of NZ_JAMXSG010000063.1, from coordinate 5,594 downwards.
GCTCACGTGAACACCCCACCGCCGTCGACGACGACGGTCTGGCCGGTGACGAACCCGGACGACGGCGAGGCCAGCCACATGACGGCGCCGACGAGGTCGCCCGGGGTCATCTCGCGGCCCAGCGCCCGCCCCTTCGCCGCCGCGGCGATGTAGTCGCCGGTGTTGAGTGTCCGGCTGGCGGCGTCGCTGACGAGGCCGGGGGCGACGCCGTTGACGGTGATCGCGTCGGATCCGAGCTCACGTGCGGCGGCCCGTGTGAGCCCGTCCACGGCCGCCTTGGAGGCCACGTAGTGCGCGAACCCGGGCGCACCCATCCGCGCCACGGTGGAGGAGATGTTGACGATCCGTCCGCCGCCGCGGGCGCGCATGGCCGGGGTCACCGCTTTGATCGCCTGCCAGGTGCCGCGCACGTTGACCGTCAGCACCCGGTCCCAGGCCTCGGTGGTGAGCTCGGTCAGGTGCGACTTGGTGCCCAGGCCCTGATAGATCGCGGCGTTGTTGACCAGCGCGTCGATCCCGCCGAACTCGGCGCCCGCGGTGGCGACGACGGTCTCCCAGTCGGCGTCGGAGGTGACGTCGGCCGTCACGAACACGACCTTCCCCGCGCCGGCGGAGCTCACCTCGTCGGCCAGGGCGAGCCCCGCGTCGGCGGCCCCGGCGACGTCGGTGGCCACGACGTTCGCGCCCGCCGCCGCGAACGCGGCGACGTAGTCGCCGCCGATCCCGCCGCCGGCGCCGGTGACGAGGACGGTGCGGCCCAGGTGCTCGCCGCTGCTCTGCTCGTTCGTGCTCATTGTGATCCTCCCGGGAGGGGCTCCGGCCGGTCGGCCGTGGCGGTGGGTGACGGACTGGGAACGGCGTCGCGCGGGTCCTCGCGGTCGAGCGCGCCGCGCGTCTCGGGGACGAACGCCGCCCCGAGCAGGAACAGCGCGACGACCACGGCCAGGAACAGCGCCAGCCGGCTGGGGATGTCCGGCACGGTCGGGCTGGCCAGGCTGACGAACGTGGTGGTCAGCCCGCCGATGGCGAACCCGCCGTTCCAGATCAGGGCGGTCGCGGTCGCACGCAACCGGGTCGGGAACAGCTCGTTCAGGAAGATCGGCACCGCGGCGATGGGGGCGTTGGCCAGCATCGTGATCATCAGGCCGTAGCCGAGCAGCGCCCCGGTGTCCTCCGGCCCCAGCCCACCCATGGCCAGCGCGAGCAGCGGCAGTGCCACCAGGTTCACGATGCCGGTGGCCAGGAACACCGGGCGACGGCCGAACCGTTCTGAGGCGTGCCCGGCCAGCAACGCGATCGGCAGGATGGCCAGGCTCGTCCAGACCAGCAGCAGCCCACGCGCGCCCGCCGGAAGCTGGTTGATCTCGTCCAGGAACGTGGGCAGGTAGCCCGAGGTGAGGTAGTACTGCGCGCCCGCGCCGGTCACCAGCGCGGCGGCCGCGACCAGCGTCCGCGGCCTTACCGCGGTCGGCAGGTCCCGGGCCCTGGCCGGCGGCTCCGGCACCGCACCGGCGGCCCGCGCCCGCGCGGCGGACCACACCGGGGACTCCTCGAGCAGCCGGAAGAACGCGAGGCTCGCCAGCGAGGCCACCAGGCCGGTGAAGAACATGACCCGCCAGCCCCACGCGTCGAACGCGGGTCCGGGGAACGCCGAGGACACGGCCAGGAACACCACCGACGCGATCACGGCGCCGAGCCCGGGCCCGCCGCCGGCGACCAGTCCGGAGACCAGGCCGCGCCAGCGCTGGGGCACCGTCTCGGTGCCGAGGGTGTGGGTCGAGGCGACGACGCCGCCGACGAGCAGGCCCTGCACCAGACGGAGCGCGACGAACACCAGCGGTGCGGCGACACCGATCGCGGCGTAGGTCGGCAGCGTTCCCATCAGGGCGGTGGCCAGACCGACGCCGCCCACGGTGACCAGCATGGTCTGCTTGCGGCCGTGCCGGTCGGCGTAGCGGCCGAACACCGCGCCGCCCAGCGGGCGCATCACCAGGCTCACCCCGAACGAGGCGAACGTGGCCGCGAGCGTGAGTGTGGGGCTGTCGGTGGGGAAGAACAGGGGGCCCACCGTGGAGGCCACGTAGAGCAGGATGAACAGGTCGAACAGATCGAACGCGAAACCGACCGTGGACGCGGTGCCCGCGGTGACCATCTGACGGGTCGTCGGCGCGGGGGCCGGGGCCGGGCCGGGCACGGCGGCGCTCACCAGGTCACCGGCAGCCGCCGGACGCCGAGGTGACGCCCTCCGCCCTCGAGCGGGTCGGTCCGCTCGACGTCGCCGTCCACCCGGAACCCGGGGATGCGCTCCAGCACGACCTGGACCGCCGTGCGGATCTCGAGCTTGGCCAGGGCCATCCCGGGGCAGGTGTGGATCCCGGCGCCGAACGCGAGGTGCCGGTTCGGCCGCCGGTCGATGACGATCTCGTCGGCGCGGTCGAAGACCTCGGGATCGCGGTTGGCCGAGGCGAACAGCAGCAGCACCCGTTCACCCGCCTTCATCTGCTGACCGTGCAGGCAGGTGTCGGCCGTGAGCTGTCGCGGGAACCAGTGCAGCGGGGTCTCGTGGCGCAGGATCTCGTCGATCATGGAAGGGATCAGCTTCGGCTCGTCGAGCAGCCGCTGCTGCACATCCGGATGCTCGGCCAGGTACAACAGCGTGTTGCCCAGACCGAGCGCCGTGGAGTCGTGCCCGGCGTAGGTCAGGATGAACATCATGTTGGCGAGCTCGTCGTCGGTCGCCCCGAGTTCGCGGTTGGCCTCGACGAGCCCGGTGAGGAAGTCCTCGCGTGGGTTCTCGCGCCGGTCGGCGAACAGGCCGACCCAGTACCGGCACACCCGGTCGATGATCTCTGGGCCGCGGGAGCCGGAGGCGTGGGTCAGGAACTCCTCGGAGTAGCCGCGGATCTCCTCCGTGTCCTCTGGACCCAGGTCATAGAGCCGGGTGATGACCTCCAGCGGTAGCGGAGTGGCGAGCTCGGCGGCGAGCTCGGCGCGACCCCGTCCGGTGAACCCGTCGACGAGGCGTTCGGCGATGGCGCGGACCGCCGGTTCCATCGTCTTCGCCGCGGCGCCGCTCGTCAGCGGCGCGATGAGCTCGCGGAACCCGGCGTGTTCGGGCGGGTCGTGGTCGATCGGGGGGAACCGGCTCCCGGACACCGGGGGCAGGTAGACGCCGCCGGTCGAGGAATAGGTCATGTGGTCGGTAGCGGCGTCGCGGACGTCGGCGTACCGCGCGATCGACCAGTAGCCGCCGTGGCGCTCGCCGTGCGAGACCGGGCAATGTCGGCGCAGCTGCGCGTAGGTCGCGTAGGCGCGCTCGGGGGACAGACCGGGATCGTGCGGATCGAAGTGCGGGAGGACCTCGCGCGGACTGTTGTCGGGCACCGTTGCCTCTTCTCTACCCTCGGCTTTCCACCCGCTGGCGCGGTGTGCCCCGAGTCTGCGCGGCAGAGCGCCGCCCGACGATGCGCAGCCGGCTATGCCAGCGATAGTCGTCCGGCCAGGTCCCGACCACCGGGTGCGGGTGCAGCCCCGGCGTCCCGGCGGGACCGCCGTGCGGGATCCACCGGGCGAGCAGGTCCCGGCCGGACGATTCGTCGGCGACCGGCAGGAGGCCGGCCCCGGTGGGTCAGGGCGTCGCGGCCGGAGCCGGCCAGACGAAGCGGTCGTCCTCGGCGTAGTCCTCGCACCGGGCCCGCAGCGCCGCGGTGACCTGGTCGGGGGCGTCCGCCCCGACCAGGAGCCGGAACGGGCCGTCGGGTGCGTGGACGTGCCGGCGCAGGGCGTCGACCGCCTCCGCGACGGGCGCCCCGAGCGGCCCCTCGGCCCGCCACGGCACCTCGGCCGTCCCGAAGAGCTCGCGCCGCAGGTCGTCGTAGACGGCGGACGGGGTCGCGAAGTGCATCCCCGCGCCGGCCCAGTCCGTGTCGAACCCGCCGAGCTGGGCCACGGAGACGCGGACACCGAACCGGGCCACCTCACCGGCGAGCGCCTGCGAGAAGCCCTCCAGCCCCCACTTGCCCGCGTTGTAGAGGCCGAGGGTCGGCATGGCACCCACCGCGCCGGTCGTGGAGATCTGGATGGTGTGTCCCGCTCCGCGGGCGCGGAGATGGGGCAGCACCGCCTGGGCGACCGGTGGCAGCTGCGGACCGGGGCGCTCGACCACGCCTACGCCGACGCCGTCGTCCGGCGCGCATGCCGCGCTCTCGCGCCCGTGGCTAGGACGGGAAGCGGGGGTGCGGCGTCGGCGCGCTCCGGTCGTACTCCGCGAGCCACTCCCGTCCCGCGGGGGTGAGCCGCACCCGTCGCAGGTCGCGGTCCGGCCCGCCGGCGGGCTCGACGTGGCTGCTCCCGCACGGTCGCGGCGAACTGCAGCGCGATCGGCTCCTGCACCTCGGAGGCCTCGCCCGCCCCGACGACGACGGCGGCCGGAGCGGCGTCGTCGCCGCTCGCCTCCACCCGGCGCAGGAACTCGGCGAGCCGGGAGTCGGACTCGGCGCTCAGGGGTCGACGAAAGCCGCCGGCACCTCACCGCGCGACGACGACGATCCCGTCCTCGTCGGAGTAGAGGATCCCGCCCGGGGTGAAGTCGACCCCGCCGAACGTCACGGTGCCGTCGACCTCCCCGGCCCCGGTCCTGCTGCTCCTGCGGGGATTCGTGCCCAGCGCCTTGAGGCCGAGGGGGAGCGCGGCGAGTGCCACGCTGTCGCGGACGACCCCGTTGACGACGATCCCGGCCCAGCCGTTCGCCACCGCCAGGCCGGCGATGACATCGCCGATGAGCGCGCAGTGGGTCGAACCGCCGCCGTCGACGACCAGGACCGCCCCGTCACCGGGGCCGTCGAGCGTGGCGCGGAGCAGGGCGTGGTCGTTCTCGCACCGCACGGTGCGCACGGGACCGCCGAAGCGGGAGTGTGCGCCGAAGGAGCGGAACTGGACGTCGCAGGAGCGGACGGCGTCGCCGAGGTCGTCGGCGAGGTCGGCGGTGGTACGGCGGCCCAGGAGGAACTGCGGGTCGATCGACATGGTGCCCACTCTCGTCCGGACCGGGCCCGGTGCCAGCGGGGGGTCCGGCGCGTCCGAACGGGGCGGCGGAAGGGCCGAACGGGACCCCCGCTCTGTGACCGTGACCGCGCTCCGTAACCGGCGCGCGTCCGAATCGTTGAATCGGCACGGCTACCAAAGGGGGGCGTCGTGCCAGGACCGAGATGGGACCCGGACTCGGGTCGCTGGGTGCTCGGGGACGAGTCGTCCCCGGCGCCCCGACGTGGACGTCGCCGATCGGTCGAGGTGATGGACCGGTCGGACGACGTCGTCGAGGCGTCGGCCCGGGACCTCTCGCCCGAGGACCTCGTCGCCGGGATCGTCTTCCCGTCCGCCCGGGAGCCCGAGCCCCGCCCGGCCGCGCCCCGTGGCCGTCCCCGGTCGATCACGGAGCGTGACGATCTGGCCCGGCCAGGAGCGGACCGGGCCGACCACGGCTCCCGGCGCGGGCGTCGCCGCGTTCCGGAGGCTCCCGGACCGGACGCGCTCTCGACCGAGCGGCACCCCGGGGGCCCGTATGCCGGGGAGCCGCGCCCGAGCGCGACGACTCC
>NZ_JAMXSG010000062.1:0-23850 GCF_024124365.1 Pseudonocardia sp. McavD-2-B | reverse complement strand
ACCACGACAACAGGAAGAACAACACCCCCACCGTCGCCCCACCGACACCCACCCACAACACCACCACACATCCGGAAAACCGATCACCCGATCCGCACCCCGAATACCCCCACAACCGGAACGGCCGCCCTACGATCGAATGGTGTCGAGACATTCGTCGAGAAGAACGCTGTTCGCCCCGTCCATCCTCTCCGCCGATTTCGCCCGTCTCGCCGAGGAGGCGGACGCGGTGCGCGGTGTCGACGGCCGGGGCGCCGACTGGCTGCACGTGGACGTCATGGACGCCCATTTCGTGCCGAACCTGACCCTGGGTCTACCGGTCGTCTCCTCGCTGCTCGCCGCGACCGACCTGCCGCTGGACTGCCACCTGATGATCGAGGACCCGGACCGCTGGGCGACGGGCTACGCCGAGGCGGGTGCCCACAACGTCACGGTGCACGCCGAGGCCGCCGCCGATCCCGTGGCCCTGGCACGGAACCTGCGCGCGGCAGGCGCCCGCGCGGGGCTCGCGATCCGGCCCAGCACCCCCCTGGACCCCTGGCTCGAGGTGCTCCGGCACTTCGACACCCTGCTGGTGATGTCGGTGGAGCCCGGGTTCGGCGGTCAGGCCTTCGACCCGGATGTCCTCGACACGGTCCGCCGGGCCCGCACACTGGTCGACACCGGGCACCTGGACCTGGTCGTCGAGATCGACGGTGGCATCAACGCCGACACGATCGAGCAGGCGGCGGAGGCCGGCGTCGACTGCTTCGTGGCCGGATCCGCGGTCTACTCGGCCGCGGATCCGGCACGGGCGCTGGAGGGGCTGCGCCGCCAGGTCGACGCCGTCCGCGACCGGCGTCGGTGATCAGATGCCGAACCTGCGCCGGACGTCCGGGGCATGGCGCCGGGAGACCGGCACGCCCTCGTGCGACCGGCCGTCGGTGATCAGGAACAGTTCACCGCGCGGACCCCGCTCGATCTCGGCCACACGGCGCAGGTTCACCAGGTAGCGCCGGTGGACCCGTCGGATCCCGAACGGGGCGAGAGCCTGTTCGACGTTGTCCAGCCCGCGGGTGGCGGACTGGATCCGGCCCCGCTCGGTGACCAGCCAGACGGTGTTGCGGTCGGCCTCGGCGTAGCGGATCTCCGACGGGGTCAGCAGGACCAGCCGGTCGTCACGCACGCCGATCACCCGCCGCGGGAGCACCTCGGAGGCCTGGCCACCGGCGTCACCGGGGGAGTAGGCCTCCCCGTCCGCGACCCCGACGGCGCACAGCAGTCCCACCACGCCCTGGCCGTCGACGACCGGCCACAGGGTGAGCGGGACCTCCGCCTCGCCGGGACACACCGCCAGGCGGGCGTGTCCGCACCAGTCCGGGCCGCACCCGGACCGTTCGATCGCCCAGCGGACCACCTCGGGCAGACCGGGGACGTCGGGCACCCGGCGCGCCGCGGTCGCGCTCGTCCCGACGACGGGTGCCGCGCCGGTGAGCCCCAGAGCCACGGCCGCCTCGTCGTCGGCGGCGATCACGCTGCCGCCCCGGTCCATCGCGACGAGTGCGCCCCGCGTCCGGGCCGCCCGCGCCTCGAACGCGGTGACGACGACATCTGCCTCGTACGCGGCCCGCCGGCGGATCACCTGCTCGACACAGGCGACGGCCTCCGTCAGCCACGGCAGCACGAGAGGCGGGAGGGACGCGTTCCACCGCGAGATGTTGATGGAGGCGACGGGTGCGCCGGTCACCACGTCCCGCACCGAGATGCCCGCGCACGCCCAGTCGTGGAACCCCTGGCACCAGTGCTCCGGACCGGTCACGGTCACCGGACCGTCCACCTCGAGCGAGGTGCCCATCCCGTTGGTCCCGGTACACGCCTCGGACCACGACGACCACGGAGCGAGGTTGTGCAGTTCGGCGCGGCGCCGCGCCGACGAGTCGCCCCAGGCGCCCAGCACCCGCCCCCGGCTGTCCGCGACGGTGACGACGCCCCCGTCGCGTTCGATCTCGCGGCCCGCCATCGCGCCCAGCCCACCGAGGGCGGTGAACACCACGCCGTCGTCCACCCGGGGGCTCTCCGCGCCGCTGCCGGCTCCGGGGGCGACGTCCAGGGTGCTGTCGACCCCGTAGCGGTCCCGGCACCGGTACCACGACGCGAGGATCTCGGGACGCACCCCGGTCCTGACCTCGTTGCCCGCGGCGAAGTCCTCCCAGGCCCGTGCGACCTCGCGGGCCGACGACGCCGCGGCGAGCGGACCCCGCGGGGCGACGTTCCGGCTCCCGCTCCGCTCCGGAGCCAGGACCAGCGGTGGGACTCTCCCCGTCATCGCGACCTCCTTGTCGCCGGGCGCCGGGGTCAGTTCGCCCCGGCCACCCACATCCGTTCTGCATTTCCTCCCGCCGGCACGTACGGTGCCGGCGCCATGTGCCGGATCCGCGGGAACGTCCGCGCCGGCACACTCAGCCGACGACGTCCGGCATGCGGGGGAAGCGTGTGCCGTTTCGACGGCGCAGTGATCGGACGCTTCTCCCGGAGAGCGCGCCGCGCCCGCCTGTCACGCATTCCCCGCCGTTCGTGATCTCCCGGCGCAGTCCGCTTGCCCTCGATTCGACCGTGCGTTTAGCGTGCGAGTCAGGTTGCATCACCGCGCTCGAGCGAGACAGACCAAAGGCGGTCGCCATGCCACAGGTAGTGCGTCCCGGCACCGGCCCGGAGGACGCCGACGTGCGGCGGGCCTGGGAGCGGTTCGCCGCCGGTGACGACGCGCTCAGCGGGATCCGGCCCGAGATCGCGGTGTCGTGGCACCGGTGCCGGGACCAGTACGGGGTCGACCCGCTCATCTCCGAGGCCCCGGCCGCCGTGACCGAGGTCGTCCACACCCTGGAACACGACGTCGTCATCGCCGAGCTCGGGTTCCGGGCCGGCCCCATCGCCCACGAGCTGAGTGGAGAGGGCGGGATCGTCACCATCGCCGACGCCAACGGCCGCGTGCTCGCGCAGTGGGGCGACGAGGCGACCCGTGCACTCGCCGCCGAGGCCAACCTCGCGCAGTGGTACTGCTGGTCGGAGAGCTCGGTCGGCACCAACGGCATGGGGACCGCGCTCGCGTCGCACACCCCCGTCACGGTCCGCGGCGCCGAGCACTGGTGCGGGGCGTTCCAGGACTGGAACTGCACCGGGGTCTCGGTCCGCGACGCGGTGAGCCGACAGCCGGTGGCGGTCCTGAACATCTCCTGCTGGCGGCGCGAGCTCCCCCGGTCGGCGCAGGGATGGCTCGGCACCGCGGCGTCCGCGACGCAGCGCATCCTGCGCCAGCGCGCGCGGGGCGACGGCACCGAGCTGATCGCCGCGGTCAACCACGCGCGGTCGTTGACGACAGCTCCGCTCGCCGGCGTCGACCCGGCCGGGCGGGTCGTCGTCGCCGACGACACCGCCGGGGTGCTGCTCGGCATCCCCGGCTCCACACCGGCGCCGGACCCGGCGGTCCGGTGGAGGCCCGAGCTGCCCGAGTTCATCCGGGCCGCCCGGTACGCCGCGGGGCAGGCGGGCAGGGACGCCGGCTGGACCGGCTCGACGCAGATCCTCACCCGGCTCTCCCGCGAGCCGATGACGATCAGCTTCCGTCCCGTGTTCCTCGCCGGGCACCTGGTCGGCAACGTCGTCTCCTTCGGTGTCTCGGAGGGCGAGCCGCTTCCCGCGTCGACGGACGCCCCGGACGCGCCGGCCGCCCCGCAGACCCCGCCGCGCCGGCTCGTCGCGGCCCGCGAGAACAGGATGGTCCTGCTGCGCCTGGCGGAGGTCGCGTTCGCGCAGTCCGACGGCAACGACGTGTGGCTGACCACCGACGAGGGGCAGATGCGGTCCGCGTCGCTGGGGCTCGACCGGCTCGAGTCCGAGCTGAACGGCGCCGGCTTCCTACGGGTGCACCGCCAGTTCGTGGTGAACCTCAGCCGGATCCGGGAGGTCGAACGCCGGGAGAAGGGCGAGCTGGTGCTCGTCATGGACGACCCGGCCGAGACGGTCGTGCCGGTGTCCCGCCGCAACATCCCGACGGTCCGCCGCGCGCTCGAACTCTGACCCGGGCCGCAGCCTTCAGCCGCGGTAACGGTGCACGTCGCAGACGCAGTACATCAGCCGGCACTCGAAGCATTCGGGCTTCCCGACGCAGGTGATGCAGGGGCCGCACTCCACCGGCTCGGTGTGGCGGGCCATGTCCTCGGGCCCGAAGCGCTCGCCGCACAGCATGCACGGCAGGTTCTGCCGCGGTCGTGTGGCCGGGGTCTGGGTCATCGTCATCACCGTCGGTTTCCGTGGTCGGGCCGGTACACCCGGCCGGTGGGGCCGCAGACGCGACCACGTCCCCACCGGCCGGGTGCTGGTCAGAGGACCGGTGTCACAGGGAGAACACGATCAGTGATGCCCCGTGTCCCTGTCCGGACAGACCCGGCACGATGCCCTCCAGCCAGCCGCCCCATCCGACCGGGACCGCGATGTACTGCTTGCCGTCCACGGTGAAGGTGCTCGGGCTGCTGTGATGGCCGCTGCCGCACTGGAAGCTCCAGAGCTTCTCGCCGGTCTCGGCGTGCAGCCCCAGGAACTCGCCCGCCGGCGTGCCGGCGAACACCAGGTTCCCCGCGGTGCTCAGGGTCGAGGCGGCCATCGGCATGTCCTTGAGCCGGTAGCGCCACTTCTCCTCGCCGTGCGAGTCGAACGCGCTGACCGAACCGGCCATGTTGTCGATGTCGACCTCGACGGCGGCACCCCAGTAGGGCATGCCCTCCTTGAACTCACGGCGCCGGCGGGTGGCGGTGGCACCGACGTCGGCGACCGGGACGTAGAACAGGTCGTGGTCGGGGTTGTAGGACGCGTGGGTCCACTCCTTCGCGCCCGCCGGTCCCGGGAAGAAGTGGCAGGGCTCGCCCTCCTTGTCCGGGTACTTGCGCGGGGTGACCTTGCCGTCGCGCGTGATGACGCCCCAGTCGATCCGGTCCACGAACGGGGTGACGTGCTGCAGCTCGCCGTTCGTCCGGTCCAGGACGAACATGTACCCGTTCTTGTCGAAGTGGGCCAGGAGCTTCTTCCCGTCCCGCTCGAACAGGGTCATCTCCATCGTGGAGTCGTAGTCCCAGAGGTCGTGCGGCGTGAACTGGTAGTGCCACTTGATCTCGCCGGTGTCCACGTCCAGCGCGACGACGCTGTCGGTGTAGAGGTTGTCGCCGGGGCGCACCTCGCCGTCGAAGTCCGGGGCCGGGTTGCCGGTGCCCGCGTAGTACAGGTTCAGCTCGGGGTCGTAGGTGCCGGTGACCCAGTGGTTCGCGCCGCCGCGCTGCCACGCCTCACCGTCGTCGGGCCAGGTCTCGGACCCCGGCTCGCCCGGCTTCGGCACCGTGTAGGTGCGCCAGCGCTGCTCGCCCGTCTCCAGGTCCCAGGCGTCGATGTGGCCACGGACGCCGTACTCACCGCCGGCGGAGCCGGTGATGAGGAAGTCCTTGATGACCAGCGGCGCGATCGAGGCGCTCTCGCCGGCGCGGACGTCGCCGATGGTCTTCTGCCAGACCCTCCGCCCGGTGGTGGCGTCCAGTGCGACCAGCTGCGCGTTCTGGGTCACCATGTAGACCTTGCCGTTGGCGACCGCACAACCGCGGTTGACGTTGGCGCAGCACAGCGTCACGTCGATCGGGATGGCGTGCTTGTAGCGCCACAGCTGCTCGCCGGTCACGGCGTCGAGCGCCCAGATCTGGCCGTCCCAGCCCGTCACGAACATGACGCCGTCGACGACGATCGGGCACGCCTCGAAGGCGTAGGTGGAGGTCGAGGCCATCATGCCGGTGGCGCTCGCCTGGAAGATCCAGGCGACCTTCAGGTCCTTGACGTTCCCGGTGTTGATCTGGTCCAGCAGGCTGTGGCGCTTGCCGTCGTAGTCGCCGTAGTAGGTGATCCAGTTGTGCGACTCGCTGCGCGCCTGCAGGATCCGGTCGTAGTCCAGCCCGCGTGTCACGTCCGGTGCGCTGTGCGGGAGGTTCGAGAGCTTGCTGTGGTCGAACGCCTTGCCTGCGTCCACGTACTCGATGGTCATGGTGATTCGCCCTTCTTACGGTCGCGGCTGGGCAGGACGGTCGAGCTTCGCCTCCGGTGGTACCTCGCCGGTCACCACGATCGCGGCGGTCAGACCACGGCCCTCGTCGTTACCCGCGGGTGAGCCGTACCAGTAGCAGCCGGGACCGTCGAGCTCGATCGTCGCGCTCCCCTTGGAGTGGTTCACCAGGCCGATGAACTGCCGGTCCCCGTTGCTGGGCAGCAGGCACGCGTGGGTGTTCTTGTCGTCGTTGATGATGGTCAGCTCGAGCGTGCCGCTGTGCGGCATGATCAAGATCGCCGGATCCCACGTCATGGCGTCCTCGGGGATCCTGATCGTCGCCTCCATCACGCCGTCGGGACGCTCGGTCGCCCGGGCGACCGAGCCGGTCCCGAGCACCGCGCCGATGGTCGCGCGGTTCTGCCCGCTGAGTTCGGCCAGGAGTTCCTCCCGGCTGTCCTGGGCCGAGTCCTCGCGGTCCTGTATGGATGTCATCGCTTCGCCTCCTCGTCGTTGAGAAAAAAGCAATTCGGCGGCGCCGGTGTGTGCGGAACACGCGCGTCCCGCGCGCCGGCCGACTGCGATACAACAGCCGCTGCGGGAATGGGACGATCATCCGGCCACCATTCCGGTGGTGATTGCCATCACCCGCCGCGCAACACACGTTACATCGCACGAGGGTGTTGCGGTATGGCTCGCCGTTGACGGGGCAACAGACCCCGTTCGCCGGTCGCGGCCTACCGTTCGTACCCCTCGGAGCCCGCGGAGCAGTCCCGGGGCCGCTGCCCCGACGGTGTCGCCGCGGCCCGGTCCGGAGCCGTGGACACGGACGAACCGCACGTCACGGGGGTGCCGAGGCCGTCGCGACCACTCCGGCTCGTCCTGGGCGCAGCCGATCTCCGGTCCGGCCGGTCGCGCCGGTCCCCGACCGTGCGGAGACGACGTCCACACGGTGGGGGCGGCCGGTCCGCCGCCGCGGCCGGCACCGCGCGGGACGACCTCCGGCGGTGCCGGCGTCGTGTGCCGGGGCCGCGTCCCGTGCGTCCGGCGGCGCCGGCCGCCGGCCGGACCTGATCTCCCACATGGGGATCGCCGGTCCCGCAGACGCGTTCGGACGCAATTTCCCGGACCGCCCACGACCGCTTGTCCGGGCGCAGGATCAGATCAAGTCGAAACGGTCGAGCTCCATGACCTTGACCCATGCCGCGACGAAATCACGGACGAAACGGTCAGCCGCGTCGTCCGCGGCGTACACCTCGCACAGCGCCCGCAGCTCCGAGCTGGACCCGAAGACCAGGTCGACCCGGCTCGCGGTCCACCGCAGCTCACCGGTGTCCACGTCCCGGCCCTCGAACACGGACCCGTCGCCGTCGGGGCTCGCCGACCACCGGGTGCGACCGTCGAGGAGGTTCACGACGAAGTCGTTGGTCAGCGTCCCCGGCGACGTCGTCAGCACGCCCGTACGGGAACCGCGGTGGGTGGCTCCGAGTACACGGAGCCCGGAGACGAGGACGGTCATCTCCGGTGGGGTCAGCGTCAGCAGCGCGGCCCGGTCCACCAGCAGGTGCTCAGGCGCGATGCCGGAGGTGTCCCCGACCCAGTTGCGGAACCCGTCGGCGCGCGGCTGCAGGGCCGCGAACGATCCGGTGTCGGTCCACTCCTGCGTCGCGTCGGTGCGCCCGGGCCGGAACGGCACCACGACCTCGTGCCCGGCGTCCGCGGCGGCGCGTTCCACCGCCGCGCACCCGCCGAGCACGACGAGGTCCGCCATCGTGATCCGCCTGCCGCCGGTGTGCGCCCCCTCGAACCGCTCCCGGACCCCCTCCAGGACGGTGAGGACCTCGTCGAGCTGTTCCGGGTCGTTGACCTCCCAGTGACGCTGGGGCGAGAGCCGGATCCGTGCTCCGTTGGCGCCTCCGCGCTTGTCGGTGTCGCGGTAGGTCGAGGCCGACGCCCACGCGGTGCCGACGAGCTGGGCGACGGTCAGGCCGGACCCGAGGACCATCCGCTTGAGAGCGGCGACGTCGTCGTCGTCGACCAGCTCGTGGTCGACCTCGGGGACCGGGTCCTGCCAGAGGAACGGCTGCTCGGGGACGAGGGGACCCAGGTATCTGCGGGCCGGGCCCATGTCGAGGTGGGTGAGCTTGAACCAGGCCCGGGCGAAGGCGTCGGCGAACTCGTCCGGGTCGTCGAGGTAGCGACGCGCGATCGACTCGAACCCGGGATCGGCCCGGAGCGCGAGGTCGGTGGTGAGCATGACCGGGTGCGAGCGGACCCCGGGGTCGAACGGGTCCGGCACGGTGTCCGCGCCGCCGCCGTCGCGGGGGACCCACTGCCACAGGCCGGCGGGGCTCAGCTCGACGTCCCACTCGTACTCGAAGAGCGTCTCGAGGTAGGTGTGGTCCCAGCGGGTCGGGGTGCGTGTCCACGCGCCGTGCAGCCCGGCGGTCACCGTGTCCGGGCCGAGGCCGGTGCCGTGACCACCGCTCCAGCCCATGCCCTGGGCGGTCAGCGGAGCCGCCTCGGGTTCCGGTCCCGCGGTGACCATCGGGTCCGCCGGGCCGTGCATCCGGCCGAACGTGTGCCCCCCTGCGATCAGTGCGACGGTCTCGGCGTCGTCCAGGGCCATCCGGCGGAAGGTCTGACGGATGTCGCGCGCGGACAGCTTCGGGTCGGGGTTGGTGGCCGGACCCTGCGGGTCGACGTAGATCAGCCCCATCTCGCTCGCGCCCAGCGGCTCGTCGAGCTCGTGGAGACCGGTGTACCGCCGCTCCGACAACCACTTGCGCTCGGGGCCCCAGTACGTGTCGTCCGGTTCCCACACCTCCGGGCGCCCGCCGGCGAACCCGAGCGTCGTGAGCCCCATCGACTCCAGTGCACGGTTGCCGGCGAAGATCATCAGGTCGGCCCAGGACAGGCACCGGCCGTACTTGCGCTTCACCGGCCAGAGCAGGCGCCGCGGCTTGTCGAGGTTGCGGTTGTCCGGCCAGCTGTTCAGCGGGGCGAAGCGCTGCATGCCGGCGGCGGCTCCGCCCCGGCCGTCACCGGCGCGGTAGGTGCCCGCCGCGTGCCAGGCCATGCGCAGCACCAGCGGTCCGTAGTGACCGGAGTCGGCGGGCCACCAGTCCTGCGAGGTGGTGAGCACCTCGTCGACGTCCCGGGCGAGCTCGTCCAGATCGACGGTCGCGAAGCGCGCGGGGTAGTCGTCGTCACGCGGGTGCGGTCTGCGCAGCGGCGCGAGATCGAGCCGGTGCGGCCACCAGTCCCGAGGGCGCAGGTGGGTGGCCTCGGCGCCGGACCCTGCGCCGGCCAGGATCTGGTCGTAGGTGCGGTAGACGTGGGTGTCGGGGTTCTCGGGCATCGTCGTCCTCCCCGGGCCGACCGTCCAACGTGCCCCGCCGCCCCCGGTCGGACAGGGGCGTCTACGCCCCGGCCGGTCCCCGTGGGCATCGCGCCGCCGATGTCGGACCCGCTCCTGGCGGCCCCGCCCGCCCGGGGCCGGTTCCCGGTCCGTGCGCGGGGCCCTTCGGAGCATCGCTGGCGCGACGGGGCATCGCAAGGGGGCCGGTACCAGCGGTCGCCGATCGGTGCCGAACGGGGACGGGGCGAACGCGAACGGATCAGCCGCCGGCCCGTACGGCGCCGGGCGTCAGGCCAGGCGCCCGCCCGTCCCGCCGTCGAAGACGTGGATGCGCTGCGGGTCCGGGGCGAGCCGCAACCGGTCGCCGCGCCCCGGGGGGACCCGCGCGTCGGTACGGGCGACGAGCGAGGTCCCGGAGCCGTCGGTGAGGGTGCCGTAGACGTAGGCGTCGGCCCCCAGCTCCTCGACGACGTCGACGGTCACCTCCAGCCCGTCCCCGGCCCCGGCCGGGCGCAGGTCCTCCGGCCGGATCCCGACCGTGACCGTGTCCGACGCCCCGCCGGGCACGGGGATCCGCACCCCACCGAGGGACACCGACCCGTCGGTGGGGGAGGGCACCGTCACCAGGTTCATCGCCGGTGACCCCACGAACCCGGCGACGAAGGCGTTCACCGGCCGCTCGTAGAGCTCGCGCGGCGTGGCGCACTGCTGCAGCACCCCGCCCGAGAGCACCGCGACGCGGTCGCCCATCGTCATCGCCTCCACCTGGTCGTGGGTGACGTAGACGGTGGTGACACCCAGGCGCCGCTGCAGCGACGCGATCTGGGTGCGGGTGGACACCCGCAGCTTCGCGTCCAGGTTGGACAGCGGCTCGTCCATGCAGAACACGGCGGGCTCGCGCACGATGGCCCGGCCCATCGCGACCCGCTGACGCTGCCCGCCCGACAGGGCACGCGGCTTGCGGTCCAGCAGCCCCTCCAGGTCGAGAATCGTCGCCGCCTCGGCGACGCGGCGGGCGATCTCGTCCTTCGGGCGGCCCGCGTTGGTCAGCGCGAAGCCCATGTTCGCGGCGACCGTCATGTGCGGGTAGAGCGCGTAGTTCTGGAACACCATCGCGATGTCGCGGTCCTTGGGCCGGACGTCGGTGACGTCGCGGTCGCCGATCCGGATGGCGCCGGCGTCGACGTCCTCCAGGCCCGCGAGCATCCGCAGCGACGTCGACTTCCCGCAGCCGGACGGCCCGACGAGCACGAGGAACTCGCCGTCGGCGATCTCCAGGTCCAGCCCGTCGACGGCGGGGGTGTCCGACCCGGGGTAGATCCGCGTCGCCGAGTCGTAGGTGACCGTTGCCATGTCAGCGTCCCGCCATCAGATGTTGGGCTTCACGTCGGTGTCGAAGATCCGGGTCAGCGTGCCCTTGAGGGTGGTGAGCTCGCCCTGCACGTCGGCCCGCTGGTTGAGGATGTTGGCACAGGTCCGCGCGATCTCCTGGTCGGCGCCCGGGAAGAACGCGCGCGCCCGGTCCTGGGTGCGGGTCCGGTCGAGCTGGTCGATGGCGATCTTGCGCAGCGGGGTCTCGGCGAGCAGCGGGCCGGTGTCGGCCGAGGTCCGGAGCGGCAGGTAGCCGGTGGCCTGGGAGAACAACACGGTGTTCTCCGGGCTGGTCAGGAACTTCGCGAACGCCGCCGCGGCGAGCTGGCGCTCCGGCGGGACCCCGGCGGGGATCCCGAGCCCCGCGCCGCCGGTCGGGCACACCGGCCCGGCGACCGGGCCCGCGGGCAGGAAGCCGGCGCCGACGTCGAACCGGGCCGCGTCGAGCACGGTGACCAGCGAGCCGGTGGAGCCGACCGTCGCCGACACCGCCCCGGCACCCAGGTCGGTGGTGCCGTCGGTGGCGGCGACGCCGGCCCAGCCCGAGGTCACCGCGTTCTGCAGGGCCGAGACCGCGCGGACCGCCTCGGGGGAGTCGCAGGTGACGTCCCACTCGTCCGACCACGCACCGCCCTCGCCCCAGAGGTTGTTCTGGAACGACCAGCCGGCGTAGTCGGCCAGGGCGGGGAGCTGGTACGCCTTCTGCGCACCGGTGCCCGCGGCCTGCAGCCTCGGCCCCCACTCGGCCATCTCGGCCCAGGTCGCGGGCGCGCGGTCGGGCAGACCGGCCTTCTGCCAGTGCGCCTTGTTGTAGTAGAAGATCGGCGTCGAGCGGGCCCAGGGCAGCGCCCAGAGCTTGCCGTCGTAGCGGTAGTCCTCGATCAGCTGCTGCCGGTAGTCGGCGGTGTCGATGCCGGTCGCGGCGATCAGCGGGTCCATCGGCACGATGGAGCGCTGCATGTAGTAGCGGAACCACCAGACGTCGGAGAGCACGACGAGGTCGGGCAGCTGGGAGCCGCCGCCGGCCTGCGCGGTCTGGAAGCGCTGCGCGATCTCCTCGTAGGTCGCGCCCGCGGTCACCAGGTTGACCTTCGTGCCCGGGTTGGCCCTCTGGTAGGCGTCGATGATCTGGCGCGACACCGTCTCCGAGCTGCCCGGGTTGTTCGTCCACCAGGTGATCTCCTTCGCCGGCTGCACACCGGAGTAGTCGACCTCCGGGACGGCGGCGGGCCCGCCGCCGCCGGTGGAGGGGCCACCGCAGGCGGCCAGCGCCGCGGCGGCGCCGGTGATGCCGGCGAACTTCAGGAATCCGCGACGGTCGAGATGCATGGCAGCTGGCGTCCTTTCGGGGTGAGGGCAGGAGGAGCGGGGAGCGGTCTCAGTCCTTGACCGCACCCTGGGTCAGCCCGGCGATGATGTGGCGCTGGAGCGCGATGAAGACGATCAGGACCGGCACGATGACGGCGACCGACCCGGCCATGAGCTGGCCGTAGGCCGCGGCCCGGTTGTCCACGTTGGCCAGCAGGGTGAGCCCGACCGGCAGCGTCATCATCTCCGGCTTCGAGATGATCACCAGCGGCCAGAGGTAGTCGTTCCACTCGTAGACGATGGTGATCAGCGCGACGGTGGCGACGGTCGGCGCGGACACCGGCAGGACGACCCGGGTGAGCCGGCGCCAGTGCCCGGCGCCGTCGAGCTCCGCGGCCTCGAGCAGGCTCGGCGGCAGCGTGCGGAAGTGCTGGCGCAGCAGGAACGTGCCGAACGCCGTCCCGAGACCGGGCAGGATGATGCCCCAGTAGGTGTCCGCGCCACCGAGCGCGGTGATCAGCGTGTAGTTCGGCAGCAGCGCCACCTGCGGCGGCACCATCAGCGTCACCAGCAGACCGGCGAAGATCCAGTTCTTGAACGGGAAGCGGACGAACACCAGCCCGTAGGCGGTAAACACGGCCAGCGCCACCTTGAGCGCGGCACCGACCGCGGTGACCAGTACCGAGTTGAGGAACACCCGGCCGAACGGCAGGCGCTCGGCGACGGTGGAGTAGTTCTCCGTCGTCGGCGCGGCGGGCAGCAGCGCCGGGGTCTGGGTGATGATCTCGGTCAGCGGCTTGAACGACGACAGCGTCATCCACAGCAGCGGGAACAGCACGACGAGCACGGCGACCAGCAGCGGGATGTAGGCGCTGGTCACGACCTCGAACAGGGCCCGCGGCGACAGCGCGCGGGACGACCGGGGCTCCGGAGCGGTGGTGGTCATGCGTAGTGCACCCGCCGTTCCATCCACCGCAGCTGGACCAGGGTGAAGACCACCAGCACCACGAACAGGACCGTCGACACCGCCGCCGAGTAGCCGGCCCGGTTGCTCGACCCGAACGCCTGCAGGTAGGCCTCGTAGATCAGCGTGGTCGTGCCCTGCCCGAGCGGGGTCATGATCCGGATCAGGTCGAAGGCCTGCAGCGAGTTCAGCGCGCTGGTCACGACCAGGAAGAACGTGACCGGAGAGAGCAGCGGCAGCGTCACCCGGAAGAACGTCCGCGTCGACGACGCCCCGTCCAGCGCCGCGGCCTCCAGCAGATCCTTCGGGATCGACTGCAGGCCCGCCAGGTAGATCACCGCAGCGTAACCCATGTTCTTCCAGACGTAGACGATGCAGATCATCGCCAGCGACATCGACGGGTCGTTGAAGAAGTCCGGTGCGGTCCCGCCGAAGGCGCGGACGACCGCGCCGAGCACCCCGATCGACGGGTCGAACACGAACAGCCACACCAGCCCGACACCGACCCCGGACAGCACGTACGGGGAGAACACCGCGGCCCGCGCGACGCCGGTCCCCGGCACCCGCCGGTTGAGCGCCAGCGCGATCAGCAGACCCAGCACCATCGACCCGCCGACGGTCACGACGGTGAACACCAGCGTCGTCCAGACGATCTCCGCCGACGACGGCGAGGTCAGGAACGTGACGTAGTTCCCGAGCCCCACGAACGTCGCCGACGGTGACCCGAGGGTCCAGTTCAGCAGCGAGTACCGGATGTTCTCGATGACCGGGCGATAGGCGAAGGCGACGATCAGCGCGGCGTTGGGCAGCACCAGGGCGAGGAACACCCAGAAGTCGTGCCGGTCCCGGGCGGTGAAGCGTCGCCGTCGCCGCGGCGGCGGGTGCGAGGTCGTACCCGGCGCCGTCGGCGTCGAGGCGGACCGGGTGGGGGTGGACGTCACGTGACCTCACGTCTGTCGCAGGGGCGAACGCGGGATCGCACCGTCGCGACCTCGCAGACCCTCGCAGTCTCGTGTGGCCCGGCCGTGTCACGTGTCCGGCGAACAGGTGAACGACGACACTCGGACGGGTGACGCGAGAGGCTCTCGCTACTCCGCCACGCGGCAGATGGCGAATGCCTCCGCCGGAACGGTGAACGAGGAGCCGTCACTCGTCGTCGGCTCGGACGCCAGCAGGATCCGGGTGATCTCCGACCCGAGCGACAGCGTCACCGGCTCCGGACCGAGGTTCACCACCACCCGCATCCGCCCGCGGGCGACGACGAGCGTGCGCGCCTGCTCGTGGACGTCGACCCCGATCCGGTCCAGCCACGGGTCCGACAGCTCCGGCCAGGCGCGGCGCAGCGCGATGAGCTCGCGGTGCATCCGCAGCAGCGTCGCGTGCGGCTCCTGCTCGGGCTCGGACCAGTCGAGCCGGGAGTCGGTGAAGGTGGACTCGGCGTTCGGGTCGGGCACCTCGGCGGTGTCGTCCCAGCCGTGGTCGGCGAACTCGGCGCGACGGCCGTCGCGGACGGCCTTCTGCAGGCCCGGGTCGCCGAAACGGGAGAAGAACTGCCACGGCGTCCGCGCGCCCCACTCCTCGCCCATGAACAGCATCGGGGTGAACCCGGAGGTGAACAGCAGCGCCGCGCCGCAGGCCAGCAGGCCGGGGGACAGCGTGTGGGTGAGCCGGTCGCCGGTGGCGCGGTTGCCGATCTGGTCGTGGTTCTGCAGGTAGGTGACCAGTCGCGAGCCGGGGATGCGGGCGGTGTCGATCGGGGCGCCGTGGCTGCGCCGCCGGAACGAGGACCAGGTGCCCTCGTGCAGGAATCCGCGGGTGAGCACGTGCGCGAGCCCGTCGAGGCCCGCCTCGGCGAAGTCGCCGTAGTAGCCCTGGGACTCGCCGGTGAGCACGGTGTGCAGGCAGTGGTGGACGTCGTCGGCCCACTGGGCGTCGAGGCCGTGGCCGCCGCCCTCCCGGGCGGTGATCATCCTCGGGTCGTTGAGGTCGGACTCGGCGATCAGTGACAGCGGGCGGCCGACGTGTGCCTCCAGCGCGGTCACCTCGACGGCGAGCTGCTCCAGCACGTGCTGGGCCCGGGTGTCGCGCAGCGCGTGGACGGCGTCGATGCGCAGCCCGTCGACGTGGAAGTCGCGCAGCCACATCAGCGCGTTGTCGATCATGTAGCGGCGGACCTCGTCGGAGCCCGCGGCGTCGAGGTTCAGCGACGGGCCCCAGATGTTGGCGCCGGCGAAGTACGGTCCGAACCGGTCGAGGTAGGCCCCGGACGGCCCGAGGTGGTTGTAGACGACGTCGAGGACCACGCCCAGGCCGCGCGCGTGGCAGGCGTCGACGAAGCGTTTGAAGGCGTCGGGGCCGCCGTAGTTCTCGGTGACGGCGTACCAGCCGACGCCGTCGTAGCCCCAGTTCACCGGGCCGTCGACGGCGTTGACCGGCAGCACCTCGACCAGGTCGATCCCGAGCGAGACCAGGTGGTCGAGCCGGCCGATCGCGGAGTCGAACGTGCCGCCGTCGGTGAAGGTGCCGATGTGGCACTCGTAGAGCACCGACCCGGCCAGCGCGCGGCCGGTCCAGGTGTCGTCGGTCCACCAGAACGCGTCGTGGTCGTAGACGCGGGAGCGCTCGTGCACCCCCTTCGGCTGCCAGCGGGAGCGGGGGTCGGGCAGCGGCGTGGCGTCGTCGTCGAGCAGGAACGCGTAGTCGGTCCCGTGCCCGTGGTCGGGCTGGTCCGTGTGCCACCATCCCCCCGGGGCGGGGTCGAGCGCGATCCGCTGCTCACCCACCAGCACACTGACGCGGTTCCTGTCGGGGGCCCACACGGCGAACTCCGTCACGGACGCCGATCCTTCCGCACCTTGCGGCGCGTGGCGCGTCCGGCGGGGGTGGGTCGGCTCACGCGTCGCTACGCTGCTGTGATGAGCGACCCCGACTCCGGTGATGACCTCGACTCCGACGCGCAGCTGCAGCCCGAGGACACCCTCGAGTACGGCGGCGTCACCGACGTGCTCGACGAGGGCTACTCACCGCCCGAGCGCCCGTGGAACGACCGCGACGACGAGACCCTCGACGAGCGCCTCGCCGACGAGGAGCCCGACACCTGGGCGGCCGAGCTCGACGCGACCGCCGACGCGGAGGGCCGCGACGACGCCCGGGCGGCCGGGGTGGTCGGTGACCCGGACTCCCGCGAGGACTTCTCCGACGTCGACGACGCCACCGGCGACCTGCTCGGGGACGCCCCGGGCACCGACGGCGAGCTGCTCGCCGACGACGAGGTGGGCGACCGCCGCGCCGGGCGACTCACGATCGACCACGCGAGCGTCGACGGCAGCGACGGCGGCGAGAAGGAGCTGGTGGCGGGCGACGCCGGGATCGACGGGGCGGGCGCGTCGGCCGAGGAGGCCGCCGTGCACGTCGTCGACGAGCCCTGACCCCCGCCACGGGTGCCCCCAGGGGAACCTTCGTGGCGTAGAGCGCTACGAGGGTTCCCCTGGGGACCGCCCGGAGGGTGGGCGGTGCCGGGTCAGGCCGGGCGCACCAGCAGCGCGACCGGGTAGCGCGAGAGCAGGTCCGACAGGGCGGGCGCGGGACCGTCCACCGGACGGTTCGCGATCATGTCGTGCCAGTCGTCGAAGCCGCCGGGCAGCGGCAGCCGGGTGTCGCCCCACCCGCCGCGGAGGGCCAGCCCCTCGGGCAGCCGGGTCGCGACGGCGACGAGCGCGCCCCCGCCGCGGGAGAACGCGACGGCGTGCTCCGCCGCGGTGCCCTGGGCGTCGACCCGGCCGTAGCCGCTGAACAGCTCCGGGCGGAACCGCCGCAGCCGCGCCGTCGCCGAGGTGACCAGCAGCTTCGCCGCACCACCTCCGTCGACCGGTGGCTGCTCGCCGGCGTCGAGACGCTCCAGGATCGCGCGCCGCGCGTCCCAGTCGACCGGGCGCCGGTTGTCCGGGTCGACCAGCGAGTACTCGAACAGCTCGGTGCCCTGGTAGACGTCCGGCACGCCGGGGCCGGCCATCTGCAGCAGCTTCTGGGCCAGCGAGTTCGACCAGCCGGGCTCGGCGATCTCCGCGACGAACGCCTCGATCTCGGCGACGAGCTCGGTGTCGGCGAGGACCTGCTCCGGCCAGGCCGCGACCGCCTCGTCGACCTCGGCGACGGCGTCGATGTGCGAGGTCACCAGTTTGGCCTCCTTGGAGGCCTTGCCGAGGTAGCCCGCGAGCCGGTCGGCCGGGATCGGCCACGCCCCGACCAGCGACTGCCAGGCCAGCAGCTCCAGCGACCGGTCCGGCAGCGGGTGGCGCACCGACCACTCGCGGACCTTCGCCGCCCACGACGCGGGACGCTCGGCGAGTACGGCGAGCCGCGCCCGGACGTCCTCGGAGCGCTTCGTGTCGTGCGTGGACAGCGAGGTCATGGTGCGCGACCGCCCGGCCTCCCGGCGGGCGAGCCCGGCGTGGAACTCCTCGGGCGTCACCCCGAACCGGGCCGGGTCGCCCCCGACCTCGTTCAGGGCGACGAGCCGGTTGTACCGGTAGAAGGCGGTGTCCTCGACGCCCTTCGCGGTGACCATGCCGGAGGTCTGCTGCAGCCGGGTCGCGTACTCCGAGCCGGGCTCGCGGACCAGCCCGGAGTGCAGCGCACCCAGCACCGCGGCCAGGTCGGGGCGACGGGTGCGCGCCACCGCGACCGCGGTGTCGGCGGCCGCCCGGCCCTCGGTGATCTCCGGGGTGAGGTAGGAGCGGTAGACCGGGAACCCGCACAGCAGCTCGGCGACCGCGTCGTGCAGGTCCCCGGCGGCGACGTCGGCCAGGTCGAGCCCGGTGGTGCCGGAGTCGGCGCCGGGTCCCGCGCGGAAGGCGTCGGCGATCCGGCGCACCTCCGCGACCAGGATCTCCCGGACGACGAGGTGGCGGCCGTCGTCCTCGACGGCGTGCGCGGAGCGCTTCTCCCCGGTGTGCTCGGCGGCGAACTGGGTGAGCAGCCCCGCCCCGTCCGGGTCGACGAGCACCCCGCAGACCTCGCGCAGCGCCTCGTAGCCGGTGGTGCCGTCGACCGGCCAGGAGATCGGGAGCTCCTCGCCGACCCCGAGGATCTTCTCGACGAGCAGCCACCGGCCCGGGCCGAGCTCGGCGCGCAGCCGGCGCACGTAGCCGCCCGGGTCGGACAGGCCGTCGGGGTGGTCCACCCGCAGCCCGACGACGGTGTCGTCGGAGCGCACGATGTCGAGCACCGTGCGGTGGGCGTCGGCGAACACCGCCGGGTCCTCGACCCGGACCGCGGCGAGGTCGCTGACGTCGAAGAACCGCCGGTAGGTCAGCTCCGCGGCGCCGCGCCGCCAGGACACGAGCCGGTAGTGCTGGCGATCGTGCACCTCCTGCGCGGTCCCCTCTCCGGTCCCGGGCGCGACCGGGAAGCGGTGCTCGTAGTAGCGCAGCTCGCCGTCGGTCACCGAGAGCTCGGTGAGCGCCTTCTCCTCGTCGGCGTCGAGCACCGGCAGCAGGATCGGCCCGGCGCCCCAGTCGACGTCGAAGTGGCCCGCCCACCGGGACGCCTCGCCGTGCGTGAGCACGTCCCACCACCACGGGTTCTCCGCGGGCTTCGCGACGCCGACGTGGTTGGGGACGATGTCGATCAGCATCGTCAGCCCGTGCTCGCGCAGCGTCGCGAGCAACGACCGCAGCCCCTGCTCACCACCGCGCTCACCCGACACCCGGGTCGGGTCGGTCACGTCGTAGCCGTGGGTGGATCCGGCCGTGGACTCCAGCAGCGGCGAGGCGTAGAGCGCCCCGATCCCCAGCCGGTCCAGGTAGCCGGTCAGCGCGGCGGCGTCGGCGAAGGTCTGGTCGGCCGACAGCTGCAGCCGGTAGGTCGATCCCGGAAGGCGGGTCACGCCTCAGCCCTTCGATCGCAGGACGAGCAGGGAACGGGCGGGCAGGGTCAGCACCGAGCCCGCGGACACCGGGTCGAGGTCGGTCCCGGTGACGCCGGCGGCGTTCGGCGGGTGCACCTCGCCCGAGTGGGTGTCGACGACGATCTCCCACGCCTGCCCGAACTCGACCGGCGGCAGCGTGGTGTCGATGTCCTCCCAGAAGGAGTTGAAGCACAGCAGGAACGAGTCGTCGACGATCCGCTGGCCGCGCTGGTCGACGTCGGCGATCTGGCTGCCGTTGAGGAACACGACCACCGAGCGGCCCAGGTCGTTGTCCCAGTCCTCCTCGGTCATCTCCCGCCCGGCCGGGGTGAACCAGCCGATGTCGGCGACGTCCTCGCTGGTGGACGACCGGCCGATCGGACGGCCCGCGAAGAACCGGCGCCGGCGGAACACCGGGTGCGCGTGCCGCAGCGCGGCGACGCCCGCGGTGAAGGTGGTCAGCTCGTCGTGCTTGCCCGCGAGCTCCCAGTCCTGCCAGGCGATCTCGTTGTCCTGGCAGTAGACGTTGTTGTTGCCGCCCTGGGTCCGCCCGGCCTCGTCGCCGTGCAGCAGCATCGGGGTGCCCTGGGAGAGCAGCAGCGTCGCCAGGAAGTTGCGCTGCTGCCGGGCCCGCAGCTCGACCACGGTCTCGTCGTCGGTGGGACCCTCGACGCCGCAGTTCCAGGACCGGTTGTGGCTCTCGCCGTCGTTGCCGTCCTCGCCGTTGGCCTCGTTGTGCTTCTCGTTGTAGGACACGAGGTCGGCCAGGGTGAACCCGTCGTGCGCGGTCACGAAGTTGATCGAGGCGTAGGGACGGCGGCCGTCGCCCTGGTAGAGGTCCGAGCTGCCGGTGATCCGGGACGCGAACTCACCGAGCGTGCCGGCCTCGCCGCGCCAGAAGTCGCGCACCGTGTCGCGGTACTTGCCGTTCCACTCGGTCCACAGCGGCGGGAAGTTGCCGACCTGGTAGCCGCCGGGCCCGACGTCCCACGGCTCGGCGATCAGCTTGACCTGCGAGATCACCGGGTCCTGCTGGACGAGGTCGAAGAAGGTCGAGAGCCGGTCGACGTCGTAGAACTCGCGGGCCAGGGTCGAGGCGAGGTCGAAGCGGAAGCCGTCGACGTGCATCTCGGTCACCCAGTACCGCAGCGAGTCCATGATCAGCTGCAGGGTGTGCGGGTTGCGGACGTTGAGCGAGTTCCCGGTGCCGGTGTAGTCCATGTAGTAGCGCGCGTCGTCGTCGACCAGCCGGTAGTAGGCGTGGTTGTCGATGCCGCGCATGGACAGCGTCGGACCCATGTCCGAACCCTCGGCGGTGTGGTTGTAGACCACGTCGAGGATGACCTCGATGCCCGCGTCGTGCAGGTCGCGCACCATCGCCTTGAACTCCGCGACCTGCGACCCGGACCGGACCGAGCCCGCCGAGTAGGCGTGGTGCGGGGCCAGGAAGCCGATCGTGTTGTAGCCCCAGTAGTTCGACAGGCCCTTCTCGGTGAGGTGGTGGTCCTGCACGAACTCGTGCACCGGCATGAGCTCGACGGCGGTGATCCCGAGCCGCTTGTAGTGCTCGATCATCGCCGGGTGCGCGACACCGGAGTAGGTGCCCCGCAGGTCCTCCTCGACGTCCGGGTGCCGGATCGTCAGGCCCTTGACGTGCGCCTCGTAGACGACGGTCTCGTTGTAGGGGATCTTCGGCGGGCGGTCCGAGCCCCAGTCGAAGTAGGGGTTGACCACGACCGACTTCGGTACGTGCGGCGCCGAGTCGGTGTCGTTGCGCGAGTCCGGGTCGCCGAAGTTGTAGCCGAACACGGCCTCGTCCCAGTCGACCGGGCCGTCGAGGGCCTTGGCGTAGGGGTCGATGACCAGCTTGTTCGGGTTGCAGCGCAGACCCTGGGCGGGGTCGTAGGGGCCGTGCACCCGGTAGCCGTAGCGCTGGCCGGGCTCGACGCCGGGCAGGTAGCCGTGCCAGACGAAGCCGTCGACCTCGGTCAGTGCCACCCGGGTCTCGGCGAGCCCGCCGGGGGCTCCCGGGTCGGGTTCGAACAGGCACAGCTCCACGCCCTCGGCGACCTCGGAGAACAGGGCGAAGTTGGTGCCGGTGCCGTCGTAGCTGGCACCCAACGGATAGGCGTGCCCGGGCCAGGCCTGCATGGTCTGCGTCCTCTCGTCGCGCGCCCCGGCCGCAGACCGGGGGCACGCTCACACTGTGTCGGGCGGGCACCGTTGCCGCATGGTGGGCGGGGCCGTCAGCGGTCCACGCCACATCACCCCCGAGTCCCGCAGCAGCTGCGGACGGGGGCGGTCGATCGTCCCAGGAACGGTCAGGAGTCGGCGAGCCGGGCGGGGAAGCCGCCGGTGGCGACCGGGCTCCACCGGGCCGGGGTGATGCGGATCAGGGCCTTCCCCTGGTCGGACATGGCGCGGCGGTACTCGTCCCAGTCCGGGTGCTCGCCGGAGACGGCACGGAAGTAGTCGACCAGCGGCTCGAGCGCGTCCGGCAGCGTGAGGAGCTCGGCGTCGCCCTCGACCTGCACCCAGGCGCCGTCGAACTCCTCGCTCAGCACGACGACCGCGGCCCGGCCGGCCTTCGCGACGTTGGCCGACTTGGCGCGCTCGGGGTAGGTGGCGATCACGATGCGTCCGTCGTCGTCGACGCCGCCGGTGACCGGGGAGGCCTGCACACCGCCGTCGGAACGGGTGGTCATCAGCACCATGTGGTGCCGGGGACGGATGAACTCGAGCAGCTCGTCCCGGTCGACGCGGTCGTTGCGGGCGATGGTGCGGGGCATGCCCGAAATCCTAGGGCGGCCGGGGGCCCCGCGCCCGCCGTTCCTCACCCCGCGCCGCGGGCCACTAAGGTCCGGCTCCGTGGCCACCGTCTTCACGAAGATTATCAACGGCGAGATCCCGGGCCGGTTCGTCTGGTCCGACGAGCAGTGCGTCGGGTTCCTGTCGATCAACCCGCTCGGCCCGGGGCACACGCTCGTCGTACCGCGGGCGGAGATCGACCAGTGGGTCGACGCCGACGCCGGGCTCGTCGCCCACCTCACCGAGGTGTCGCGGACAGTCGGGCTCGCGGTGCGCGAGATCTGGTCGCCGCCCCGGGTCGGTCTGCTGGTCGCCGGGTTCGAGGTGCCCCATCTGCACGTCCACGTGTTCCCGGCCTGGGACATGCGGGCCTTCGACTTCGCGAACGCGGCCGCCACCGTCGACGGCGCCGAGCAGGACGGGCACGCCGAGGCCCTGCGCACGGCGCTGCGGGCCGCCGGGCACGACGCGCACGTCCCGGGCTGAGCGGGTGCACCTGCTGCTCGTCCGGCACGCGCTGCCCGAGGCCGTCGAGCACGACGACGGCACCCACGCCGACCCGGGCCTCGCGCCGCAGGGCCGTGACCAGGCGGCCCAGCTGGTCGACGCGCTGGCCGGCACCCCGGTCGACGCGCTGCACACCAGCACGATGCTCCGCGCGGTCCAGACCGCCGAGCCGCTCGCGCGCGAGCGCGGTCTCACCCCGCACACCCGCTCCGACCTGCGCGAGTACGACGCCGAACGCTCGCTCTACGTGCCGGTCGCCCGGATGGCGCAGGCCGACCCGGCGGCGTGGGAGCGGATGCGGGCCGGGTACCTGCCCGAGCACGTCGACGGCGCCGCGTTCCGGGCCCGGGTGTGCGCCGGGATCGAGGAGGTCGTCGCGGCGCACCCGGGGCGGGCGACGGTGGTCGTCGTCGCGCACGCGGGCGTGGTCAACGCCTATCTCGCCGAGGTGCTGGGTATCGGCCGGGACCTGCCCTTCCCGCTGGACTACGTCGGGATCTCGCGGGTGGTGTGCGCCCGCGACGGGATGCGCAAGGTCCGGACGGTGAACGAGACGGCCCACGTCGCGGACCTGCTCTGATCCCGGTGCGGACCGTTGTGTGACGGTCGCGTCGACCGCTTGCCGTCGACCGTTTGCCGTCGACGATGGCGCACGTGGCGGGCCTGTGACGCCGCTCATACGCCGTTCGCCGCCGTCGTTGCGCCGCCCGGCTTCACGCGCATCATCCGGGGCGACGGCCGGGCGGGGTGTACCTAGGCTCGACGGGAACTCCTGCCCGCCACCGACGCCGAGGCGGTAGGCCCCGTGCCGAGGTCGAGTGCCGGGTCCGCAGCGGGCCACCCACGCCGGACTCCGAAGGGACCCCACGCCGATGGTCGAGCGCGGCGGCTCCGGGACGGGAGGCGACGAGCCTCGCGACCCCGATCCCGCCGCCGGCGTCCGCGGCCCCTTCTCCGTCCCGGACTTCCGCGCGCTGTGGACCGCGGAGATCCTGTCGGTCGCCGGCGACCAGGTCGCGCGGGTCGCGCTGACCGTCCTGGTCCTGAGCGAGACCGGCTCGGTCGCGTGGTCGGCGGGGGTCTACGCGCTGACCTTCCTGCCCGCGCTGCTCGGCGGGCTGCTGCTCGGCCACCTCGCCGACCGGTGGCCGCGTCGCCGGCTGCTGATCGGGACCGACCTGGTCCGGGCCGGTCTCGTCGTCGCCATGGCCGTGCCCGGTCCCGGGCTGCCGGTCCTGGGGACGCTGCTGGTGCTGGTCGTCCTGCTGGGCGGCCCGCACACCGCGGCCCGCTCGGCTCTGCTGCCCGACCTGCTGTCCGGAGACCTGCTCGCCCGGGGCCTGGCGCTGCGCCAGGTCTCGGTGCAGGTGGCGCAGGTGGCGGGCTTCGCGGGGGGCGGTCTGCTCGTCGCGACGCTGACCCCGCGCGGCGCACTGCTGGTCGACGCCGCGACGTTCGTCGGCTCGGCGGTGCTCGTCGCCCTCGGTGTCCGGTCCCGGCACGCGGCGGTCGCGGCCGGACCGTCGGCGGCGACCGCCGCGGAGACCGCGGCGGCGTCGGAGCCCGGG
>NZ_JAMXSG010000061.1:0-23922 GCF_024124365.1 Pseudonocardia sp. McavD-2-B | reverse complement strand
CCGGTGGCGCCGCGACCACCCCGGCCGACGGACCGGCCCCCGGTGCGACCCCCGCCCCCGTGGACTGCACAGCCCCGGCAGCCCCGGCAGCCCCGGCGGCCCCGGCCTACCCGGGCGCGGCGACCACCGCCGCCGTCGCGCACGGCTGGGGTGAGCCCACCAAGGTCGACGACTTCGACGGCGACGCCCTCACGGGCTGGAGCCCCTACGACGGACCCGGTCACGCCGGCAAGGGGGCCCGTTCCCCGTCGGCGATCTCGGTGAAGGACGGCCTGCTCACCATCGACGGCGACGCCGACGGCACCACCGGCGGCATGGCCTGGTCCGACGGCAGCCAGAAGTACGGCCGCTGGGAGGGCCGGGTGCGGGCACCCGCGTCGGACCCGTCGTACAACGCGCTGCTGCTGCTCTGGCCCACTGCCGAGAACTTCCCGGTCGGCGGTGAGATCGACTTCATGGAGATGACCGACCACACCCGGCAGAAGACCAACCTGTTCCTGCACTACGGCGAGGACAACTCCCAGGTCCAGGGCTCGGTCGACATCGACGCGACCCAGTGGCACAACTGGGCGGTCGAGTGGACGCCGAAGGGTGTGACCGCCTTCGTCGACGGCAAGCAGTGGTGGCACACCGACGACACCTCGGTCCTGCCTCCCGGGCCGATGCACCTGACGATCCAGCTCGACTGGTTCCCCAAGGGCGGCGGTGACGTGAAGCCCTCGGAGATGCAGGTCGACTGGGTCCGCCAGTACGCCCTGCCCGAGTCCGAGAAGGGCGGGGACGGCTCCGGCGACGCGGGCGGCAACGACGAGGGGCTCCTCGACGGACTGCTGCACCGCATCACCGAGGGCGGTCCGGACCGGGAGCCCGGCTCGGCGACCCGCGGTGCGAGCGGCACGTGATCAGCGGTACTCCATGACCATCACCGCGGTCGCGCCCGGGGTGAGCGCGCGGTAGGAGTGCGGGCGGTCGGCGGGGAACGTCAGATGGTCCCCCGGGTCCAGCTCGACCTCCTCGCCCTCCGGCCCGATCACCCACCGGCCCGCCGACACCACCACGTGCTCGACGGTGCCGGGGGAGTGCGCGTCGGCGGCCCGGGGCGGCCCCGGCTCGCAGGTGGCCAGGTGCAGGTCGCGGCGCGCCCCCGGTGGGCACGGGGACAGCAGTGCTCCGGTGTAGGCGGCCTCCTCCGACCGGATCGCGGGACGGTCGGCGAACCGCACCACCCGCACCGTCGACGACGGCGGCTCCACCAGCGCGCTGAACGGGACCCCGGCGACGACCGCGATCGCCCAGAGCGTCTCCACACTCGGGTTGCCGGTCCCCGCCTCCAGCTGCGACAACGTCGACTTCGCGATGCCCGCCCGGCGGGCGAGCTCGGCCGAGGAGATGCCGAGGCGCTCCCGTTCCCGGCGGATGGCCGCCGCGATCGTCGCGAGCGGTGGCTCAGGCGTTCGATTCATCGGTCTCCTCGTTCGGCTTGACGAACACAGCCGCTGTTGTTCACTGTATCGGGCATGCGTTCGATACAGCGAACGACCCGCGGGGACGTCCGCGACGCCGTCACCATCTCGGTGGCCGTCGCCGTCGTCGGGGTCTCCTTCGGCGCGCTCGCGCCGGCCGCCGGGTTGTCCCCGGCCATGACGATGGCGATGTCGCTGCTCGTGTTCGCGGGCGGCGCCCAGCTGCTCGTCACCGGAGTGCTGGCCGCCGGGGGCGGTGTGTGGGCCGCCGTCGCCGCGGGGCTGGTGCTCAACCTGCGGCACCTGCCGTTCGGCCTGGCCCTGGCCCGTCACCTGGGCGGGGGCTGGGCGCGGCTGCCCGCGGCGCACGTCGTCACCGACGAGTCGACGGCGTTCGTGCTGGCCCGTACCGACGTCCCCGGGCGGGGATGGCGCGCGTTCCGCATCCTCGGCGTCGCGAAGTACCTCTGCTGGCAGCTCGGCACCGCGGCCGGTCTGGTGCTCGGGGCGAGCGTGCCGGACCCGGCCGCGTTCGGGCTCGACGCCGCCTTCCCGGCCGCGCTGCTGGCCATGCTCGTCCCGATGCTGCGCCGGGTCGACGCCCGTCGGGTCGGCGCGGCCGCCGCCACCCTGTCGCTGGCCTGCGCGCCGTTCCTGCCCGCGGGCCTGCCCGTGCTGGCCGGCCTGCTCGGCGTCGGTGCGGCCGGCCGCACCAGGGGGGAGCAGCCGTGACCGTCGCCGCGCTGCTCGTCCTCGCCGGCGGGACCTACCTCATGCGGCTGCTGCCGCTGGTCCTGCACGACCGGGTCGCCCTGTCCCCGCGCACCGTGCGCCTGGTCGAGCTGGGCGCGGTCGGGCTGCTCGTCGCGCTCGTCGCGACCGGCACCTGGTTCGAGGGGGCCGGGTTCGCCGGCTGGGCCCGCCCGGCCGGGGTCGCCGTGGCCGCCGGTGCGCTGCTGCTGCGGGTGCCGTTCGTGCTGGTCGTCGTCCTCGCCGCGGCGACGACGGCCGGGCTGCGGCTGGCCGGGATCGCCTGAGCCGGTCGTCACCCCGGCGCGCGCCCCGCGCCGGGGACCGCGAGGATCGACCCATGCACGTGCTCGTCCTCGGCGCCACCGGCTACGTCGGCTCCCGGCTCGTCCCGCGCCTGCTCGACGCCGGCCACGACGTCCGGGTGCTCGCCCGCACCCCGGGCAAGCTGGCCGCGCACCCGTGGGGGGAGGCGGTCGACGCGGTCCGTGGCGACGCCCGGGAACCGGCCGACGTGCGCCGGGCCTGCGAGGGTGTCGACGCCGTCGTCCACCTGGTGCACGCCATGGACGGCCCCGGCTACGCCGACCGCGACCGCACCGCCGCGCACGCGCTGGCCGACGGCGCCGCCGCGGCCGGTGTACGCCGCATCGTCTACCTGGGCGGGCTGCAGCCCGAGGCCGGCACCCGGCGGGTGTCGCAGCACCTGTCCTCGCGCCGCGAGGTCGGGGACATCCTGCTCGCCGGGCCCGTCCCGGCCGCCGTGCTGCGGGCCGGGATCGTCGTCGGCACCGGCTCGGCCAGCTTCGAGATGATCCGGCACCTCACCGAGACCGCGATGGGCGGTCCGCTGGTCCTGCCGCTGCCCGACCGCGCCTGGAACCGGATCCAACCGATCGCCGTCGACGACGTGCTGTACGACCTCGTCGGCTGCCTCGACCTGCCCGCCGGGGTGGGCCGGGCGTTCGACGTCGGCGGTCCCGACGTGCACACCTACCGGTCCCTGATGAGCGAGTTCGCCGCCGAGGCAGGACTGCTGCGGCCGTTCCCGGTGCCCGTCCCGCTGTCCGCGCCGCGGCTCACCGCCCGCGCCGTCGCCGCGCTCACCCCGGTCGGCCGCGGGCTGGCCGAGCCGCTGGTCGAGTCCATGCGGCACGAGCTGGTGGCCGACCCCGACGACCTCGCGGCCCTCGACGCGCTCATCGGCACCCCGCCCGGCGGCCGGACCCCGTACCGCACGGCGGTCCGCCGCGCCCTCGACGGCGTCGGCGCGGCCGGGCCGGGGCCCTCCGACCCGCCCGGCACCGGTCCGCTGGAGTGGTCGACGACCGACACCCACGACGTCGCCGCTCCCGCCCGCGCCGTCTGGTCGGTGATCGAGACACTCGGCGGCCCGCACGGCTGGTACACCGTCCCGGGCGTCGCGACGCTGACCGGCCACCTCGACGTCCTCGCCGGTGGGCCCGGTGTCGTCCCGCGCCGGCACGGCGACGGCCCGGCCCGGCTCCTCCCGGGTGAGCCCCTGGACCGCTGGACCGTCGAGACCGTCGAACCGGGGCGGCGGCTGGTCCTGCGCGCCGCGGACCGGCTCCCCGGCGACGCCCGGCTCGAGCTCGCCGTCACCCCGACCGACCGGCTGACCAGCCGCTACACCCAGACCCTGCGGTTCATCCCACGCGGGATGGCCGGGCGGCTGGGATGGCTGGCGGCCTACCCGTCGCAGCGCTTCGTGTTCGCCGTGATGGCGCGGACCCTCGCCGGGGTCGCCGAGACCCGCTACCGGCGCGACGTCCGCGCCCTCTGACCCCTCCGGGGTGCCCCCCAGGGGAACTCTCGTAGCGCTCTAAGCCACGAGAGTTCCCCTGGGGGCGGCGGGGGCGGCGGGTCAGCCCCGGCTGCGGGCCTGCGCCACCTGCTCGGCGCGGTCCTCGGCCGCGAGCCGCGTCAGCTCGGCGCCGGCCTCGGGGTCGCGGGTGAGGTTCTCGCCCGACTCCGGGTCGAACACGTGGATCTTCCGCGCGTCCAGCCAGAACTCGGCGTCGCGGCCCTCCCGGATCCGGCTGGTCGAGTCGATCGACACGATCGCCTGCGTACGCAGCTGATCGGCGTCGAGCTCCCGCGACAGCTCCTTGAGCTTGGTCTCCACCTCGGCCGGGGCCTCGTAGGGGATGTAGGCGTACTGCGAGTCGCCCAGCCACTCGGTCACGTCGACCTTCGCGGTGAAGGTCGACCCGACGTGCTTCTTGGCCTCGTCGACCAGTGACGCGTCCTCGAAGTACTCCGGCCGGATGCCGACCAGCACCAGCTCGCGACCGGCGACCTTCTCGGCGCGCGCGGCGTCGAGCTCGATCGGGCCGAACGGCGTCTCCAGCCGGTTCCCGGCCACGGTCGCGGGCAGGAAGTTCATCGGCGGCGACCCGATGAACCCGGCGACGAACAGGTTGACCGGCTGCTCGTAGAGCTCGCGCGGCGAGGCGACCTGCTGGATGACGCCCTTGCGCAGGACACAGACCCGATCGCCGAGGGTCATCGCCTCGGTCTGGTCGTGTGTGACGTAGACGGTGGTGATACCGAGGCGGCGCTGCAGGCGGGCGATCTCGGTGCGCATCTGCCCGCGCAGCTTCGCGTCCAGGTTGGACAGCGGCTCGTCGAACAGGAACGCGTCGGCGTCACGGACGATGGCACGGCCCATCGCGACCCGCTGGCGCTGACCGCCGGACAGGTTCGCGGGCTTGCGCTGCAGGTGCTCCTGCAGCTCCAGGACCTTCGCCGCGGTGTCGACCTTCTGCGTGATCTCGTCCTCGGGCGCCTTGGCCAGACGCAGCGGGAACGCGATGTTCTCGAAGACCGACAGGTGCGGGTAGAGCGCGTAGTTCTGGAACACCATGGACAGGTTGCGGTCCCGCGGGGCCTTGTCGTTGACGCGGCTGCCGGCGATGACCATGTCGCCGGAGGTGATGTCCTCCAGACCGACGATCATCCGCAGCAGCGTCGACTTCCCGCAGCCGGACGGGCCGACGAGGATCATGAACTCGCCGTCGGCGATGTCCATGCTCACGTCGTTCACGGCCGGGAAGCCGTCCCCGTACTTCTTGACGATGTTCTTCATCTCGATCGACGCCATGGCCGGTCGGTTCCTCTCTCTGTGTACGGGGTGTCAGCCCTTGACGGCGCCGTTGGTCAGACCGGCGACGATGCGCCGCTGGAACAGCAGGACGAGCACGACGACGGGGATGGTCACGATCACCGCGGCGGCGGCGATCGGGCCGTTCGGCGACTCGAACTGCGAGGCCCCGGAGAACAGGCCCAGCGCGGCCGGGACCGGGCGGGACGCGCCGGTCGAGGTCAGCGAGATGCCGTAGGCGAAGTCGTTCCAGGCGATGAAGAACGCCAGGATCGCGGTGGTGAACACCCCGGGCGTCGCCAGCGGGACGATCACCTTGCGGAACGCCTGCCAGGTGGTGGCGCCGTCGACCTGCGCGGCCTGCTCCATCTCCCACGGGATCTCGCGGAAGAACGCCGACATGGTCCAGATCGACAGCGGCAGGGTCAGCGACAGGTAGGGGATGATCAGGCCGGGCCAGGTGTCGTAGAGCCCGATCTGGCGCCACAGGTTGAACAGCGGCGTCACGATCGAGATGACCGGGAAGATCGCCACCGCCAGCGCGGTCGACAGGATCAGCTTCTTGCCCCGGAAGTCGAGCCGGGCGATCGCGTAGGCGGCGAACATCGACAGCACGCACGCCAGGAACGTCGCGATGATGCAGATGCCGAAGGAGTTGCGCAGCGCGGGCAGGAACAGCCCGGCCGCGTCCCCGACGAGGATCTGGGAGTAGTTGTCCCACGACACCGAGGTCGGCAGGAACTGCTTGTTGGCGATGTCGTCGCTCGACTTCAGCGACAGCGACACGATCCAGCCCACCGGGAACAGGGCGTAGACGACGATCGCGATGCCGGCGACGATCCAGAGGACTCTCTCGCGGGTGGACATCACTTCTCCCCTCGGGCCTGGGACAGGTCGACCTTGAACCCCTTGATGAACCCGATGCAGATGATCACGACGGACAGGAACAGCAGCACCGACACCGCGGAGCCGAGCCCGATCTCGACGCGGGCGATGGTCTGGCGGTAGGCCAGGAACGACACCGTCTCGGTGCTGTTCGCCCCGGCCGTCATCACGAACACCGAGTCGAACACGCGGAACGCGTCCAGGGTCCGGAACAGCAGGGCGACCATGATCGCCGCCTTCATGTTCGGGAGGGTGACCTTCCACATCCGCTGCCACCAGGTCGCGCCGTCGACGCGGGCGGCCTCCTGCAGCACGTCGGGCACCTGGGCCAGACCCGCGAGCAGCAGCAGCGAGATGAACGGGGTGGTCTTCCAGATCTCGGCCAGGCAGATCACGAACAGCGACGAGCCGGTCGAGCCGAACCAGTCGGTGTCGGCCGAGATCCCGGGCAGCCAGCCGAACCAGGAGTTCACGAAGCCCGAGTCGAGGGAGAACGCGTACTGCCAGGCGAACGCCGACACGACCGTGATGACCGCGTAGGGGATCAGGATCGCGGCGCGCAGCACCGGCCGGATCGCCTTGAGGGCGTTCATCATGACCAGCGCCAGCAGGAAGCCCAGCACCAGCTCGACCGCGACGGTGACCACGGTGATGAACACCGTGACGCCGAAGGAGGTCCACCAGATCGAGTCGGTGAGGATGACCGCGTAGTTCTTCAGGCCGACGAAGGAGATGTTGTCCGGGTCGGTCAGCCGGTAGTCGAACAGCGAGTAGTAGACGGCCTGGATGATCGGGTAGGCCGTCACCAGCAGCATCACGGCGAACGCCGGGCCCGCGAGGTACCAGCCGAGCTTCTGCTCGGCCCGGCTGCGGTCACTGGCACCGCGCGGGGCCGGGGAGGCCCCGGTCCCGGTCCCGGGCCGCTCGGTCGTCGTGGTCACAGCAGCTCCTCCTTGGCGAGGACCGCCTTGATCAGCGCGGCGGTCGCGGGGCCGACGGTCGGCGGGTCGATGCCCGCGGTCGGGTGGTAGGTGCGCTGGATGGACTCGGAGACTTCGCTGTAGTACGCCGTCTGCGGGCGCGGCTTGGCCTGCTGCAGCGACTGCGCGATGACCGGGGCCATCGGGAACTTCTTCACCACGTCCGGGTCGGTGAACACCGAGATCCGGGCGGCCGGGTTGCCGTTGGTGAGGAAGTACTGCTTCTGGTTCTCGGTCGAGGTGATGCACTCGGTGGCCTGGTAGGCCAGGTCGGTGTGCTTGCTGAACGCGCCGACGCCGAGGTTGATGCCGCCGTAGGGCGGGGCCGAGGGCCTGCCGGCCTCGGTCTGCGGGTAGAGCGCCCAGCCGAAGTCGTCCGGCGTGGACTGCGGGACGGTCCCCTCCTCGACGGCGCTGTTGACCTTGCCCCACACGAACGGCCAGTTCACCTGGAACATCGCGTCACCGGACTGGAAGGCGTTGGAGTTCTCGTCCTCGGAGTTGGTCGAGAAGCCGGGACCGCCGACGGCCGAGACCGCCTTCATGATCTCGGCAGCCTTCGTCGCGGCGGGGGAGTCCAGGCCGAGCTGGACGCCGTCGGGGTCCTGCGGCGAGGCGTTGGTGACGATCTGCCCGCCGCCGCCCTCGACCAGCGCGTTCAGCCAGACGGTCAGCGACTCCGCGCGGATGCCCTGCGCGGCGATGATCGAGTTCTTGGCCTGCGCGGTCGCGACGACCTGGTCCCAGGTGACCGGCTTCGACAGGTCCAGCCCGGTGCCGGCGACCTGCGACTTGCGGTACCAGAGCAGCTGGGTGTTGGCCCAGAACGGCACTGTGACCAGCTCGCCGTTCCAGCTCGCGCCCTCCTTCGCGGAGTTCACGATCCCGGCGGTGGTCCGCTGCGCGACCTCCTCGGGCACCGGGGCCAGGAACTTCGCCTCGGCGAACTCGGGGATGTAGGGCGGGTCGATGGACATGATGTCGATCGAGCTGTCGTTGGCCGCGAGCCGGCGGATCAGCTGCTGACGCTGCTCCGCGGACTGGCGCGGCAGCACCGACACCGCGATCCGGTACTGCCCGTTCGACGCCGCCGAGCAGCGCTGGGCGATCTCCGCCTGCCCTCCGTCGTCGGGGTTGATGTACCAGTTGAGGACCGGCGGGCCCGCGGGTGCGCCTCCGCAGCCCGCCAGCAGGGCGAGGGCGACGGTGGCCGCACCGGCGGCCAGCGTCCTCCTCCACCGTGTGCGACGCATGGTCAACTCCGAACTCCCGTGTCCGATACCGCTGCTGTGTCCTGTCGCTCGCCGGCGACGTTGGAAGCGTTTCCAACCGAGACTGTGAGCCTTTCACTCAGGAGTGTCAAGACTCACATCGGTCAGGCTGGTAGCCGACGATCCTTACTGATCGACAGGCGATGGTCCAGCGCAGTCGGATAACATCCGCTCTTGCAATCGCTTCCAGCTTTGGGCATACATGTGTCGTGCCCGAACCGGTCAACCTGGCCGACGTGGCCCGGCTGGCCAAGGTCTCACCGGCCACCGCGTCACGCGCGCTCAGCGATCACCCCCACGTCGCCGAGGCCACCCGCGCCCGCGTGTGGGAGGCCGCGCGCGCCCTGGAGTACGTCGTCAGCCCGGATGCCTCCGGCCTCGCGCGGGGCACCACGGGGCGGATCGCCGTCGTCGTCCCGCACCTGTCGCGGTGGTGGTTCGGGGCGGCGCTGGAGGGGCTGTCCGACGTGGTGCGCGAGGCCGGGCGCGACGTGCTGCTCTACCACCTGGGCGACGCCGCGGCCCGGCGCGCGTTCTTCGCCGAGCTGCCCGCCCGCCGGCGGGCCGACGCCGTCGTGCTGCTGGGGTTCGGGGTCGACGACGCCGAGCGCGCCCGGCTGGAGCGGATCGGCGTCGGCATCGTGTCGGCGGGGACCCGGATCGGCAACCACCCCTCGGTGTCGATCGACGAGTACGTCGCCGGTCGCCAGGCCGTCGACCACCTGCTCCACCTCGGACACCGGAGGATCGGGATGATCGTCACCACCGACCCGGAGCTCGACCCGGGCCAGCCCGAGGGTCGTGCCGCCGCCTACCGGACGGCGCTCGCCGACGCCGGCGTGGCACACGACCCCGCCCTGACGGTGAGCGTGCCCTGGAGCCCGGAGGGCGGGGCGCGGGCGATGGGGGAGCTGCTCGGGCTGTCCGACCCGCCGACGGCGGTCTACGCCCACACCGACGAGGTCGCCCTCGGCGCCGTCGGCACGCTGCGCCGGGCCGGGCTCGCGGTGCCCGGCGACGTGTCGGTCATCGGTATCGACGACCACCCGCTGGCCGCGCTGACCGATCTGTCCACCGTGGCCCAGCCGGCGGCCGAGCAGGGTGCCGTCGCGGCCCGGATGGCGCTGGCGACGCTGGCCGGCGAGCCGGTCGAGCCGGTCGCGACCCTGCCGACCCGGCTGGTCATCCGCGGCTCCACCGCCCCACCGGCCCGCGGCGTGCGGGGGGTGTCCTGAATGGACGCTCCGCCGGAGCTGGTGCTGCGGGCCCCCGGCCCCGAGCTGATCGCGCTGCCCTGGAACGAGCCGCTGGAA
The DNA here is from genome assembly GCF_024124365.1 of Pseudonocardia sp. McavD-2-B. Taxonomy (NCBI): domain Bacteria; kingdom Bacillati; phylum Actinomycetota; class Actinomycetes; order Pseudonocardiales; family Pseudonocardiaceae; genus Pseudonocardia; species Pseudonocardia sp. McavD-2-B. The sequence goes on along the minus strand of NZ_JAMXSG010000061.1, from coordinate 14,136 downwards.
CGGTGGGACGAGATGCGGGTCCCGCTGCGCGACATGGAGGTCGGGCCCAGCCGGCACCTCGTCCGTTTCGTCGAGGCCGACGGTGCACTGTGGGCGCTCAAGGACATGCCGGAGCGGATCGCCCGTCGCGAGTACGACGTGCTGCGGCGCCTCGAGCACCAGTGCCTGCCCGCGGTCCGCCCGGCCGGGCTGGTGAACCAGCCGGCGCACGAGACCGCGATCCTGGTGACCCGCTACCTCGCCGGGTCCTGGCAGTACCGCAGGCTGTTCCTGCGGCTGCCCCCGAACCGGCCGCGGCACCGCGCCCGGCTGTTCGACGCGATGATCTCGCTGCTGGTCGAGCTGCACCGGCACGGCGTGTTCTGGGGGGACTGCTCGCTCAACAACACCCTGTTCACCCGCGACGGGCAGACCCTGCAGGCCTTTCTCGTCGACGCCGAGACCAGCGAAGTGCACCCGGACGGCCTGTCCGACGGTCAGCGCGAGCACGACGTGACGATCCTGGTCGAGAACATCGCCGCCGGGATGATCGACCTCGCGACCTCGCTGGAGCGCCCGCCGGAGATGATCCCGCAGCTCATCGACGAGGCGACCGCCCTGCCCGAGCGCTACCGGGAGCTGTGGGAGGCGCTGCACACCTCGCCGGTCTTCGCCTTCGGCGACCGCTACCGCGTCGAGGGCGCCATCCGCGAGCTCAACGACCTGGGCTTCGCCGTCGACGAGGTGTCCCTGCTCCCGATCGGCGACGGCCGGTCGCGGCTGCACATCGCCGTCGGCGACCGCAACTACCACTCCGAGACGCTGCGCAGGCTGACCGGTGTCGGCGTGGGGGAGGGCCAGGCCCGGATCCTGCTCGGCGACCTCAACGCCCACCGCGACTGGATGCAGCGCCGCACCGGTCAGGAGGTGTCGGAGCGCGCGGCCGCCCGCAGCTGGATCGACCACTGCCTCGAGCCCGGATCGGCCCGCGCGCACGCCGCGCTCGGCGGTGCCGGCGATCCGGTGCAGGCGTACTGCGACCTGCTGGAGGTGCGCTGGCTGTTGTCCGAACGGGCCGGCGCCGACGTCGGCAACGAGACCGCGCTGGCCGCCCTCGGCGGGCACGCCCCGACCGACTCGGCGGCCAAGATGGCCGTCGCCGACGCCCCCACCGGGCCGCTGCCGCGGATCCCCGCGGACGACGCCGACGAGCGGTGACGCGCGTCGTCACATCGTTGACGCCACGGTAACCACACTCCCGGCGGTACTGTTCCGGGCCGTGTCCATTCCCGGTCCCGGTTACGCCATCACCGCACGCGTCGACGCCCCCGCCCACCCCACCTCGGCCGGTGACCTCACCGCCGCCGTCGGCCAGGTCGGTGGCGTCGTCACCGCCTTCGACGTCGTCGAGGCGCGCACCGAGAGTCTCGTCGTCGACATCTCGGTCAACGCCCGCAACACCGAGCACGTCGAGGAGATCAAGACCGCCATCGAGCAGCTCGAGGGCTTCTCGGTCCGCAAGGTCTCGGACCGGACCTTCCTGCTCCACCTCGGCGGCAAGATCGAGGTGCGGTCCAAGGTGAACCTCCGCACCCGTGACGACCTGTCGCGCGCCTACACCCCGGGCGTCGCGCGGGTGTCGATGGCGATCGCGGAGAACCCGTCCGACGCCCGGCGCCTGACGATCAAGCGCAACACCGTCGCCGTCGTCACCGACGGGTCCGCGGTGCTCGGCCTGGGCAACATCGGCGCCGCCGCGGCGATGCCGGTGATGGAGGGCAAGGCGGCGCTGTTCAAGCAGTTCGCAGGAGTCGACGCCTGGCCGGTCTGCCTCGACACCCAGGACACCGAGGAGATCATCCGCACCGTCCAGCTGATCGCCCCCGGCTACGGCGGCATCAACCTGGAGGACATCGCCGCGCCGCGCTGCTTCGAGATCGAGCGCCGGCTGCGCGAGCTGCTCGACATCCCGGTCTTCCACGACGACCAGCACGGCACCGCCGTCGTCGTCCTCGGCGCCCTGCGCAACGCGCTGCGCGTGGTCGGCAAGAAGTTCTCCGACATCCGCGTCGTCGTCTGCGGCGTCGGCGCGGCCGGCTCGGCGATCATCCGGCTGCTCGGCTCGGAGCAGACCGCCGACGTCGTCGCGGTCGACGTGGACGGCATCGTCCACACCGGACGCGAGGGGATGGACGACAACCTCGTCTCGATCGCCGCGCAGACCAACAAGGACGGCAAGCAGGGCACCCTGGCCGACGCGCTCGTCGGGGCCGACGTCTTCATCGGGGTCAGCGCCCCGAACCTGTTCGGCGCGGACGAGCTGCGGACGATGAACGACGACTCGATCGTGTTCGCACTGGCCAACCCGGACCCCGAGGTCGACCCGACGCTGGCGATGCGCCACGCCGCCGTCGTCGCGACCGGCCGGTCGGACTACCCGAACCAGATCAACAACGTGCTCGCGTTCCCCGGTGTGTTCCGCGGTCTGCTCGACGCCCAGGCGCACGACATCACCGACGAGATGATGCTCGCCGCGGCCGAGGCGATCGCCGACGTCGTCGCCGAGCCGAACCCGTCGTTCATCGTGCCGAGCGTGTTCGACCAGAGCGTGGCCCCGGCCGTCGCGGAGGCGCTCCGTACCGCGGCGTCCAAGCAGGCCAGGCGTGGCGAGGTCGAGGCGGGCTGAATCACGCCGACGGTCCGGGTCGGCGCAGGTGGAGCGGGGTTACCCTCGATCCCATGTCCTCCCCGACCGTCGGTGTGCTCGCCCTGCAGGGCAACGTCCGTGAACACGTCGCCGCGCTGACGGCGGTCGGCGCGACGGCGGTACCGGTGCGCCGGCCCGCCGAGCTGGCCGCCGTGGACGGCATCGTCCTGCCGGGCGGGGAGTCCACCACGGTGTCGAAGTTGCTCGACACCTTCGAGCTGCTGGAGCCGCTGCGCGCCCGGCTGCGCGACGGCCTGCCCGCCTACGGCTCGTGCGCCGGCATGATCCTGCTGGCCGACGAGATCCTGGACGGACGACCCGACCAGCACCAGCTCGGCGGGCTCGACGTCGTCGTGCGGCGCAACGCCTTCGGCAGGCAGGTCGACTCCTTCGAGACCGACCTGGAGTTCGCCGGTCTCACCGGCGACCCGGTGCACGCGGTGTTCATCCGGGCGCCGTGGGTCGAGAAGACCGGCGGCGACGTCGAGGTGCTCGCCTCGGTCCCGGACGTCACCAGCAACGGTGCCGACGCGGGCGAGGCGGCCGGGCGGGCGGTCGCGGTCCGACAGGGCCCGGTGCTCGCCACGTCGTTCCACCCCGAGCTGACCGGGGACAGGCGGGTGCACGGGCTGTTCGTCGACATGGTGCGGGCCGCCATCGGATGACGCGGCGCCGGGCCGCCACCGGACGACATGGCGCCGGGCGGCCACCCGAGCTGCCGCGTCCGAGCGCGACGGGGTGATCCCCGGCGAGCGCGGCGGCGGGGTGTGTCCGCCCCTCACGTCGCCGGAGATCGGGGACCGACCCCGAGCAGCGTCACCGCGACGGCCGTGGAGGACGACCGGCACGGTGGTGCGGAACCGGTCGCTCGTGACGACCCGGGAGCCCTCGGCGGCGGAGAGCTGAGCTCGGGAGGGGTCCCGAGGGAATCCTCCTAACGTCCGTCTGGTCCATGATCGCGAACCAGAAGGAGTAGGGCGATGCGTGTTCTCAGGTCCACGATGATCGGGTTGGCACTCGGGGTCGCCACGCTGACGTCGGTCGGTGCGGGTGTCGCTGCCGCGGCTCCCGCGGCCCCTGTCCACTCCCCGACCTGGTACTACATCGCCACCTACGCGAACAGGGGTGCGTGCGAGGCAGCCATCGGGGCTTACCGGGCCGCGCCCGATACCTCGGAGTACCGCTGCATCTCCAACGGGAACCCGACCCAGAGCCAGGAGACCAGCTGGTCGCTCTACAACCTGCGGTACTGACCTCGACCGACCAGCAGCACCGCGGACGACGACGGCCCGCCCCCGGAGGTGTCGCGGGGCGGGCCGTGCGTCTGTCCCGGGGTATGGCCGGGGCGGACGTCCCTCCCCGCCGCAGAATCGGCCAGGATCTCGTCACCGCGGCATCGGTCAGCTCCTGCGCGGAAGGTCCGTCACCGGTCCCGCTCGCCGGCCCTGGCTCAGCGATTAGTCGCGCCGCCAGCGGGCACCCGGCCGGGGTGCGGTGCACGGTCGAGTCCCGCGCCGAACCGCACCGGGGCGGCCGGGGCCGCTCTCGCGGGACCGCGGTCCGGCCGCCCCACCTCGCCGCAGAACGCGGAACGGCGTCGACCGCAGCCGAGAAGAAGGCGCGGGGCCCACGCCTCCATCACCTCACCGGCCCGCCGGCACACCGGCAGGTCAGTCGGTCGAGCCGGTGGCGCCGCGCTGGTAGGCGGTGGGTGCGGCGGCGGCGGCCGTCCGCTCGCGTTCGGCGGCCACGGTCGAGTCGATGGTCGAGCGCCACCGCTCGGGCGAGCGCCGGCGCCACGCGCGGGCCTGCCGGAGCCCGGTGACGGCCGGGGTGAGCAGGGCGTCGGCGACCGGGGCGGGGCGGATCCGCAGGTCCTGGCTCATCCCCGGGCCGTGGATGCGACGGGTGATCGCGTCGAGGGCGGGGCGGGACAGCCGCGGCGGGAGACCGAACAGGTCCCGGAGCAGGACCGAGATCGAATCGAGGGTCGCGGCGGCCAGACGGGCGGAGTCGTCGGAGACGGGTCCGGTCACGGTCTGCAGCACGTCGTCGATCCGGCGGGCAGCGTCGTGGCCGGTGATCCCCTCGACGAGCCGGGCGTCGATGCCGAGCAGGTGCCCGACGTACCACCAGTAGCGGTAGAGGCCGGCGAGCTCCCGCCCGGTGAGGTCGAACCCGAACTGTTCCTCCGCGACGAACGAGGTCAGGGTGAAGTCCATCCACGTCCGCCCGAGGTCGACCTGGTTGATCGGGACGCCGTCGGCGGTGCTGTCGTACCCGCGGTCGAGGGCGAGCCTGCGCATGTGGGCGTGCAGCATGCGGACGTCGAGGGTCGCGACGTATCCGGGCCGCCCGCGGCGCAGGTTCCCCGGCAGCATCGCCTGGGTCAGCCAGGTCCCGGTCTCGGTGAGCCGCTTGTCGGCCCGGTCGACGAGGCGGCCGGTGGTGGACAGCACCTTCGCGATCGACGGTGACTCGTAGACCCGGACGAGGGCTCCCGCGCTGAGGGAGAGGATGTGCACCGGGGTGGGCGAGCTGAACCAGGGCAGGGGGAGGTCGTCGAGCAGCTCGTCGTCGACGTAGGCGGGCGGCGTCTCGGTCTGCCGCAGGAGCGCCGCGAGTGCGGGCGGCGGGTCGTCGAGGGCGTCGAGGCCGTCCCGGATCCCGCGCACGAGCAGCGGCCGCGCCGTGGACATCCCGAGCTCGTGCATCTCGTCGACGACGGCGTCGGCGAGGGGGTCGCCGGTGGTCAGGGCCCACTGCATCAGGTCGGCACGGGTCTCGCCGAACTGGGCGAGCACGGCGGACCGGCTCGACCGGCCGGTCGGCCATGCGGCGGTGACGGTCATCCTGGCTCCAGATCCTCGTGGTGGTGTGCCGGGTCGGCCTGCGGCCGGCCGGTCGACGGGTGGTCGGGGACGCCGAACGCGGCGAACAGACGGGTGACGTCGGCGCGCATGGTCGGCGTGGGGGCGTCGGCGCCGCGCGCCATCTCGTGCAGGATCAGCCCGGACAGCGAGCGCGCGAGGGTGCGCGCGGTGTCCGGAGTGGTGGTCAGCGGGATGAACAGGGCGGCCAGCTCCTCGACGAACGCCTCGGCGATCGGGCGCAGCCGCGGGTTGTGGATCGCGCTGAGGGTCAGCTGGACCACCCCGTCCGGTGGCAGGCGGTCGCCGTAGGGGGCGCGCGCCACGACGGCCATGGCCGCGTCGACGATCCCCGACCCCCGCTCGGCCGCCTCGCGCGCGGTCCGGCGCATGTCGGCGATGGTCCGGCTGCTCGTCGCCTCGAACGCGGCGACGAGCAGGTCGTCCGCGGTGCGGAAGTGGTACGTCGTCGAGGCGAGCGAGGTCCCCGCCCGGGCGGCGACGGCGCGCTGGGTCACCGCCGTGACGCCCCGGGTGCAGATGATCTCGATGGCGGCGTCGAGCAGGGCCGCGCGGGTCCGTGCGCTGCGGGTGTGTCGGCCGTCCACAATTCGTACGCTAGTACAGATTGTCGGGTACGGGACACCCGGTTCGTCCGGTCGGGTGCGGGGGTGGGGTTTACCCCAGGTCCACGCGGGGGAGCGCCGTGTGGGCCGGCCGGCCCGGCGCGGGGACCCTGGAGAGCATGACCACCACCGTCGTGCCCAGCGGGTCGCGCCCCGTCCTGCCCTCCGCGGTGGACCTCAGCGTCGCGCTGTGGCTCGGCGCCATCCTGGCCGGGCTCGCCGAGTCCCTGGTCCGGCTGGCCGCACCGGTGCCGCCCACGACCGGCGAGCTGGCCGTCCGCGCCGGGATCTACCTGGTCCTGGGCGTGGTCGTGCTGCAGCTGCGCTCCGGGCACGGCGTGTACCGGTGGATTGTCCTCGGCGTGCTCGGTGTGCTCGGGACTGCCTCACTGGTCGTCGAACCGGTGCGCGCCCTCACCGACGGGGGCTCGGTCGGGCTGTTCCTGGTGTCCGCGACCGCGCCCGAGCTCGTCGCGGCGGCGCTGCGCGGTCTGCACGTGGCCGAGGTGGTCGGCGCCGTCGTGCTGCTGTTCCACCCCGCCGCGCGGGCCTTCTACCGGACGACCTCACCCTCGACGACGGTCGTCGCCACGCCTGCGGGGATCCGGTAGCGGATCAGCCGGGAGCTGTTCGCGACGACCGCGACGCTGGAGGCGTTGTGCAGGATCGCCGCGACCACCGGTGACATCGCCCCGCCGGCGGAGACCAGCAGCCCGGCCGCGTTCACCGCGATCGACATGCCGTAGTTCTGCCGGATCAGGGTGATCGATCGCCGCCCCAGGTCGCGCAGGTCGAGCAGCGCGTTGAGGTCGTCGGCGGCCAGCGCGACGTCCGCGGTCTCGACCGCCACGTCGGTCCCGGCCACGCCCATCGCGATCCCGATGTCGGCCAGCGCCAGCGCGGGGGCGTCGTTCGTGCCGTCGCCGATCATCGCGACGGTGTGGCCCTCGGCCTGCAGCGCCCGGACCACGTCCTGCTTCTGCTCGGGCATGACCTCGGCGCGGTACTCGGTGATGCCGAGCTCCTCGGCGACGGCCTTCGCGGTCTGCGGGTGGTCGCCGGTGAGCATGACGATCCGGGTGACGCCGTCGGCACGCAGCCGTTCCAGCACGTCGCGGGCCTCGGTCCGCACGGTGTCGCGCAGCGAGACCAGGCCGACCAGCGCGCCGTCGACGGCGAGCAGCAGGGGCGTCTCCGAGGCCTTCTGCAGTCGCCGCACCCAGTCCGCGGCCTTGCGCGGGACCGTGACGCCCTGGGCGCGGAGCAGGTCGCGTGAGCCGATGAGCAGTACCCGGCCGTCGGCCTGGACCCGCATGCCCTGGCCGAGCAGGACCTCGCACTCCTCGTGCGGCGGGATCTCGATCCGCCGCTCCTCGGTGGAGCGGATGACCGCCTGTGCCAGCGGGTGCCGGGAGTGGATCTCCGAGGACGCGGCGTAGGCCAGGACCTGCTCGGGCGCCCAGTCGTCGTGGAAGGAGATGACGTTGGTGACGACCGGGCGGCCCTGGGTGAGCGTGCCGGTCTTGTCGAACACCACCGCGTCGACCCGGCCGGCCGCCTCGAGGTGCGCGCCGCCCTTGATGAGGATGCCGCGCCGCGCGCCGTTGCCGATCGCCGCGGAGATCGCCGTCGGGGTGGACAGGCCGACCGCGCACGGGCAGGCGATGAGCAGCATCGTCATCGCGCGCCGCACGTCGCGGGTGACGACCAGGGTCAGCGCCGAGAGCAGGAACGAGGCCGGCACGAACCGGCGGGAGAAGTTCTCGCCGACGGTCTGGATCGGGGCCCGGTCACCCTGGGCCTGCTCGACCCGGTCGATGATCCGCCCGATCGCGGTGTCCTGCCCGACGGCGGTGGCGCGCACGACGATCCGGCCGCGCAGCAGCACCGACCCGGCGTGCAGAACGGCCCCGGGGGCGACCGAGACGGGCAGCTGCTCGCCGGTGATCGCGGCCTGGTCGACCACGCCCTCCCCGTCGACGACCTCGCCGTCGACCGGGAGCACGATCCGCTCGTGCACCACGACCTCGTCGCCCACCGACAGGTCGGCGATGTCGATCTCGATCTCGGTGCCGCCGGCCAGCCGGGTCCAGGTACGGGTGGTGGCGCCGGTGAGGAGCTCGGAGATCGCGCGCCGGGAGCGGCGCAGCGTCAGGTCCTGCAGGTACTCGCCGATGTTGAGCAGCCACAGCACGGTCAGCGCGACGACGTTCTCGCGCAGCACGAGACTGGCGACGGTCGCCGCGGACACGAGAGCATCGGTGCCCGCGCCCTTCCCGCCGGCCAGCGAGCGGAGCGCGCCGCGCAGGAACGGGTAGCCGGTGAAGATCGTGACGCCGGTGGCGACGGTGCGGCTGGCCGGCCCGAGCAGCGGCGGGCGGCGCAGCGCGTAGCGGCGGAAGCCGAGTGCGGCGAGCGCGACCCCGCCGACGACCAGCCGGGCCAGTTCCCCGTTGTGCTGGTCGGCCGAGCGAGGGGTGCGGGCCGCGGTGGCCTCGGGCTCGGCGCCCAGACCCTTGCCGATGGCCTCGACGAGTTCGACCCGGTCGCAGCCCGGGCGGTACCAGACGACGACGTTGCCGGTGCGCGGGTAGGCGTGCACCTGCCGCACCCCGCCGACGTGGTCCAGCTCGTCCTCGACGGCCACGGCCAGCGCGGTCCGCCCGCGCAGGGCCGGGACGGCGAAGCGGATGCGGCCCGCGGCGTCGCTGAGGACGGTGGCGTCCGGGCCGGCGGTGTCGGTGCTCACGGTCTCGCTCGTCTCGCTCGTCGTGCCCGGAGGGCCGGGATCAGTGCTCGTGGCCGTGCCCGTGGCCGTGGCCCGGGGCGGGGGCCTCCTCGCCGATGCGGCCGCGGGCCTCGGCGACGATGTCGGCGGTGGCCAGCCGGGCCTTCTCGGCGCCGGTCTCGGCGGCACGGGCGCCCTTGAGGCCCCAGGTGGTCATCGAGACGGCGGCCTCGCGGACGGCGCCGGAGCGCGCGACCTTCTTGACGCCGTCGTAGGCGACCGCGCCGGCCAGCCCGCTCACGACGAGCCCCACGGCCTTGCCTGCCACTGCTCCGAACACGTGCGCTCCTCTCGCGACCGGCGCCCGGTGCAGGTGCCGATAACGGTTGTCAGCGTAGTCCGCGCCGGGTTCCCGGCGGGACGTGGTGGCGAAGCATAGTCGATCTTGCATGTGTCGGTGACGGGGGGCGTGCGCGGGCCCGGCCCGGCGGGGAGCCGCGTCGTCGGTAACATTGACGAGTTCCCGCAGGTCGGCCCGACCGCAGCTCGCGCTGCGGGGCGTCGGACCTGCCCCTCACCGCGCGTCGCGTGCGCGGTGCGAGCACGAGAGGTGGGCAGACGAGCCGATGAGCGGTCACTCCAAGTGGGCGACGACCAAGCACAAGAAGGCCGTGATCGACGCCCGCCGCGGCAAGATGTTCGCCAAGCTGATCAAGAACATCGAGGTCGCGGCCCGGACCGGCGGCGGTGACCCCGACGGCAACCCGACGCTCTACGACGCCATCCAGAAGGCGAAGAAGAGCTCGGTCCCGAACGACAACATCGACCGTGCGGTCAAGCGTGGTTCGGGTGCCGACGCCGGAGGCGCCGAGTACCAGACGATCACCTACGAGGGCTACGGCCCGAACGGGGTCGCGGTGCTGGTCGAATGCCTGTCCGACAACCGGAACCGGGCGGCGACCGAGGTCCGGACGGCGATGACCCGCAACGGCGGCACCATGGCCGACCCGGGGTCGGTGGCGTACCTGTTCCAGCGCAAGGGCGTCGTGGTGCTGCCGAAGGCCGAGCTGTCCGAGGACGACGTGCTGATGGCCGTCCTCGACGCGGGTGCCGAGGAGGTGAACGACCTCGGCGAGAGCTGGGAGGTCGTCTCCGAGCCGACCGACGTCGTCGCGGTGCGGACCGCGCTCCAGCAGAACGACATCGACTACGACTCCGCGGAGGCGGTCTTCGTGCCGTCGATGCAGGTCGAGCTGGACGCCGACGGTGCGAAGAAGGTCTTCAAGCTGATCGAGGCGCTCGAGGACTCCGACGAGGTCCAGAACGTCTACGCCAACTTCGACGTCTCCGACGAGGTCATGGCCGAGGTCGGCTGAGGTCGCCCCGGCAGGTCCGTACGCGGCCGCGTCCCCACCAGGGGCGCGGCCGCGTTCGCTGTCGGGGGTCGGTTCTAGACTCGCCGCCGATGAGCACAGCGACGCAGGGCACCCAGAAGTCGGCCTCGGCGAAGAAGAAGGCACCGGTGAAGCCGCGCCTGTTGCTGCTCGACGGCCACTCCCTGGCCTACCGGGCGTTCTTCGCGCTGCCCGCGGAGAACTTCCGCACGGGTACCGGGCAGACCACGAACGCGGTCTACGGCTTCACCTCGATGCTGATCAACCTGCTGCGTGACGAGGAGCCGACCCACCTCGCGGTCGCCTTCGACGTGTCGCGTAAGACCTTCCGTTCCGAGCGCTACGCCGAGTACAAGGCGAACCGCTCGTCGACGCCGGACGACTTCCGCGGCCAGATCGACCTCATCAAGGAGGTCCTGGCCGCGCTGAACATCCCGGTGTTCGCCGTCGACGGGTTCGAGGCCGACGACCTCATCGCCACCCTCGCCACCCAGGCCGAGGGGCACGGCTACCAGGTGCTCATCACCACCGGCGACCGTGACGCGTTCCAGCTGGTCACCGACGACATCACCGTCCTGTACCCCAAGCGCGGCGTGTCCGACCTCGGCCGGATCGACCCGGCCGAGGTCGACAAGCGCTACGGGCTCACCCCGACCCAGTACCCGGACTTCGCGGCGCTGCGCGGCGACCCCTCGGACAACCTGCCCTCCATCCCCGGGGTGGGGGAGAAGACCGCGGCCAAGTGGGTCCGGGAGTTCGGCTCGCTCGCCGAGCTCACCGACCGGGTCGACGAGGTCAAGGGCAAGGCCGGGGACAACCTGCGGGCCAACCTGGCGAACGTGCTGCTCAACCGCCAGCTCACCGAGCTGGTGCGCGACGTCGACCTCGGCGCCGCCCCCGAGGAGCTCGAGCTGCGCCCCTGGGACCGCGACGCGGTGCACCGCCTGTTCGACGAGCTGGAGTTCCGGGTGCTGCGCGAGCGCCTGTTCTCCACCCTCTCCTCCGCCGAGCCCGAGGCCGAGTCCGGCTTCGAGGTCTCCGGCGAGGTCGTCGCACCCGGCGCGGCGCGGGCCTGGCTCGACGCCCACGCCCGCGACGGGCGTCGCGTCGCGGTGAGCTTCGCCGGGGTCACCGGCCCGATCGCCGGGCGCGACCTCGACGGGATCGCGCTCGCCACGGGGGAGCCGACCGTCGAGCAGCGGGCCGCCGGCGCCACCGCCGGTGTCCCGGCCGCCGGCTACCTCGCGCTGACCGGCCTCACCCCGGACGACGAGGCGGCCCTGGGCGACTGGCTCGCCGACGCGTCCGTGCCGAAGGCCGCGCACGACGTGAAGGCGGTGCTGCACGCGCTGCGCGCGCGGGGCTGGACCCTGGGCGGGCTGACCAGCGACACCGCGCTCGCCGCGTACCTCGCCAAGCCCGGGCAGCGGACGTTCGACCTGGCCGACCTCGCGCTGCGCTACCTGCGCCGCGAGCTGCGCACCGAGGAGCCCGCCGACGGGCAGCTGTCGCTGCTCGGCGGTGAGGAGGAGGCCGACACCCGGGCCGCGGAGCAGGAGATGCTCGCGGCCTCGGCGATCGCCGAGCTCGCCGACGCCCTCGACGCCGACCTCGCCGAGCGGGGCGGCAGCGAGCTGCTGGCCGACCTGGAGCTGCCGCTGGCGTTCGTGCTGGCCGACTGCGAGGCGGCCGGGATCGCCGTCGACGGCGAGACCCTGTCCGACCTGGAGTCGGACTTCGGCGCCCAGGTCCGCGAGGCCGCGCGGCAGGCCTACGAGGTGATCGGGAAGGAGATCAACCTCGGCTCGCCCAAGCAGCTGCAGGTCGTGCTGTTCGACGAGCTGGAGATGCCCAAGACCAAGCGCACCAAGACCGGCTACACCACCGACGCGGACGCGCTGGCGAGCCTCTACGAGCAGACCGAGCACCCGTTCCTGCAGTTCCTGCTGCAGCACCGCGACGCGACCCGGCTCAAGGTGACCGTCGACGGGCTCATGAAGTCCGTCGCCGAGGACGGCCGGATCCACACCACGTACTCGCAGACGATCGCCGCGACCGGCCGGCTGTCCTCGACCGACCCGAACCTGCAGAACGTGCCGATCCGCACCGCCGCCGGGCGCCGGATCCGGGACGCGTTCGTCGTCGGATCCGGCCCCGACGGCGCGCCGTACGCGGAGCTGCTCACCGCGGACTACAGCCAGATCGAGATGCGGATCATGGCCCACCTGTCCGAGGACGCCGCGCTGATCGAGGCCTTCCGCTCACAGCACGACTTCCACGCCGAGACCGCGGCCCGGGTCTTCGGCGTCGCGGCGGCCGAGGTGTCGCCCGAGCAGCGCGCCAAGATCAAGGCGATGAACTACGGCCTGGCCTACGGGCTGTCGGCCTACGGTCTGTCCGGGCAGCTGCGGATCTCCACCGAGGAGGCCAAGGGCTTGATGGACGACTACTTCGCCGGGTTCGGCGGGGTGCGCGACTACCTCGCAGGTGTCGTCGACCAGGCCCGCAAGGACGGCTACACCGCCACCATCCTGGGGCGGCGGCGCTACCTGCCCGACCTGACCAGCGACAACCGTCAGCGTCGGGAGATGGCCGAGCGGATGGCGCTCAACGCCCCGATCCAGGGCAGCGCGGCGGACATCATCAAGGTCGCGATGCTCGGGGTGTACCGGGCGCTGCAGGCCGAGGGGTTGCGCAGCCGGATGCTGCTGCAGGTGCACGACGAGCTCGTCCTCGAGGTCGCCGACGGCGAGCGCGAGACCCTGGAAGCGCTGGTGCGCCGCGAGATGGCGGCCGCGGCCGACCTGTCGGTGCCGCTGGAGGTGTCGGTCGGGTCCGGCCGCAGCTGGGACGCCGCGGCGCACTGACCCGCGCCCCGGCCCGGGCTCAGCCGAGGACCGCTCCCGGTGCGCCGGCGCCGTATCCGGCTCCGGAGGGGTGACGCAGGTGTCCCGGCGCGAGGATCCGGGCGGCGCGGCCCAGCTCGGCGACGAGCTGCTCCACCGCGACGTCCTGCCTGCGGGCCTGGGTGTGCAGGATCGCGCAGAGCCGCCCGGTCGGGCCGGGCGTGCGGGTCGTGGCGCCGGCCGTGGTGTCGCGAGGGCCGGTGAGGCGTCGGGTGTCGCGTTCGTGACGCAGCACCGCGGCCAGGTCGCGTCCGGCGGCGGCGAGGACGTCGGCGTCGTCGGTGTGGATCACGACGACCTCGTCGGCGTCGCCCGCCGCGGCGACCGCGCGTTCCACGGAACGCGACCACGCCCACAGCGCGCGGCGCCCGGCCAGCGACGGGGGCAGCTCCAGCCCGCCGGACTCGGCGTCGGCCAGGGCGACCAGGAGCCCGCCGATCCGGCCTGCCCGGCGTGCCCAGGTCGCCCGGTCCCCGGGCAGACCCCGGTGGACGAGGACGCCCGCCTGCGCCGGCACGGCCGGTGGCGCGTCGGGGCGGCGGGGGTGCGGGACCAGCGGCATCGGCGTCACCTCCTGCGGGGCCGACGCCGGTAGGGTCGCACTGCTCCCACCTGCTGTTACGTCGTCGCGGCGGACGGTGGGGACATCCCGCCGGACGGTCCGTGCCCGGCGTCCGGCGGTACGGCTGCCGCCGGTTCCAGGATCGTCAGCTCGGCCGACCCGAGGCGGAGCACGCCGTCGTCGAGGGGCTCGCAGCGGACACCGCCCCGGCCGCGCAGCGCCGCCCACGCGCCGTCGCCGATCTCGGTGTCCATCCAGCGGCACGGTGCGGCGGCGCGGTGCGCGCGGAAGCGGACCGGCCCGTCGCCGGAGTCCAGGGCGAACAGCGCGCCGGTACCGCCGCGGCCCGGTGCGGCGAGCGCGT
>NZ_JAMXSG010000060.1:0-24251 GCF_024124365.1 Pseudonocardia sp. McavD-2-B | reverse complement strand
CCGCCGGCCGGACCGATCAGCAGGTCGAGCACGGCCGCGCAGCTACCGGTGGGCACCGGCCGCCCGGCGACGGCGTCCGCGGTGAGCTGCGCGAGGCGCGCACAGCCCGCGGTCAGCGCCGGGGTCCCGGACACCCCTTCGGCGGAGCGGGCCAGGCGCCGCGCGTGTTCGGCGACGGCGGTGCAGGCGGTCAGCCCGTGCACGACGTCGCGGTGGGTGGAGCCCAGCCAGGTCCGGGTCAGCGGACGCCCCAGCAGCAGCGTCTGGTGCAGTGCGGCGTCAAGTGCGCGCGACCCGGCACGCAGGTCCTCGCACGGGCCGGGCCGGCGCAGCGCCCGGTCGACCGTGCCCAGCAGCTCGGCCAGCGCGTCGAGTAGCCCGCGGCGGGCCTCCTCGGCGGCGGACCGGGTGCGGGTGGGCAGCACGAGCACCGACACCGCGCAGCCGATCAGACCGCCGACCACGGTCTCCTCGAGGCGCAGCACCATCAGGTCCACCGTGAAGGTGCCGAGCAGCGCGTAGAGCTCGCCGAGCATCAGCGTGATGAAGAAGATCATCAGCGCGTAGGAGAGCCGGAACAGGTAGAGCGCGCCGAAGATGCTGAGCAGGATCACCGGCAGCACCACGGCGACGTCGGGTCCCAGCACCGGCACCAGCGCGATCGCGCCGACCAGGCCGATCATGGTGCCGACGATGCGGTGCGCGGCCTTGCGCACCGTCTCGGCGACGGTCGCGGTGCCGGTGAAGGCGATGAACGCGGCCAGCACCGCCCAGTAGTAGCGCTGCTCGGACAGTGCGTCGCCCACCGCGATCGCGACCGCGGTGGCCACCGCGACCTGCACGGCCTGGCGGGTGGTCAGCGACAGCCGCGAGGCGGGACGGCCGGGGTCCGGCGGGCGGTGCAGCCGGGTCACCGTGCCCGCCGAGCCGGGCAGGTTGCCCCCGAACAGCTGGACCGCGGGGGCGAACGCGGCCGCCTCCCCGACGGTCGGGGCGGCGGTGTCCTCCGGCACCGTGCCGGAGTCGCCCTCCCGCACCGTGGCGAGGGCGGCGGTCCAGTCGGCGCGGGCGTCGGCGAGCACCGTGGCGTCGACGGCGAGCCGGCGCGGCCCCGGGGCCGCCACCCGGTCGGCGACCCGTCCGGCCCGCTCGCGCACCGCGTCCCAGCGGCCGCCGTGCAGCGCGGTGAGGACCGCGCGGGCGTCGTCGCAGTCCAGGGTTCCGGGGCCGACCCGGGTCAGCGCGGTCACGGCCAGCTCGGCGTCGAACACCGCCCGGCGGACGATCCGGGCGGCGTCGTCGTCGGCGACGGCGGCCGGGGTCCCCAGCTGCCCGTCGATGACCAGCGCGGCCTCGTTCACCCGGACCAGACGGCTCGCCAGCCGGGCCTCGGCACGCTCCCGCTCCGCGGTGCCGGGGGCGTGCCCGTCGAGGGCGAGCACGGTCCCGGCGAGACCGGCGAGCCGCGCCTCGAACGAGCGCAGCATCCGGCGCAGCACCCGGTCGTTGCGGATCGGGAGCAGCACCAGCGTCAGCAGCATCACCCAGACGATCGCGACCGCGACGACGAACGCGACCCCGGGCAGCATCTCCGGGCGCAGGCTCAGGAACAGGGCGAAGAAGTAGCCCATGAACCCGCCCATGCCGCAGACGAAGTACCGCAGCCCGAAGCGCCGTACCCAGACCGCGACGAACACCACCACGACGAACGCGGTCAGCGACGCGAGCCGGTTCCGGTCGACGAGCAGCGCCACGCCCATCCCGGCGAGCATCGACAGGGCCAGGAAGCACAGCGTGACCGCCTGCCCGGCGCGGGTGGCGTCGACGACCCCGAACGAGGCCAGCATCGCCACCACCGCCCCGAGCATCATCGGCACCAGCGGCGGGGTGCCCGTCACCGTCGCGACGAGGTATTCCACGCCCAGCGCGGTGGCGATCGCCAGCACGGCGCGGACCGCCGAGACGAGCCGGACGAGGCCGGGGTCGGAGGCGACGAACCGGTCACGGGCCCGGAGGAGGCGGTCGGACGCGGTCGGCACAGTCCGTTGCATATGCTAACGGTATACCGGATCGTGATCTTCGCGCATCCCGGGCCCGCCGGACGTAGCGTGGGAGCCCGGGACCGATCACGGAGGTGGCGGGTGCGCGGGTACGGGTTCGTGGCGGCGGGTGGCCCGGAGCAGCAGGCGTTCGTCGAGGTCGAGGAGCCGCGGCCCGGGCCGGGTGAGCTGCTCGTGCGGGTTCGGGCGGCCGGGGTCAACCCGGGCGACCGGCGGATGCGCGACGGCGACTACGGCGTCACCGGTCCCGCGGTGCTCGGCCGCGAGGTCGCCGGGACCGTGCTGGAGGTCGGCGACGGCGTCACCGGGTTCGCCCCCGGCGACGAGGTGTTCGGCGGCTGCCCGGACATGCAGGGCGGCTGGGCGCCGCGGGCACGGGTCACCGCCGGGTTCGCCGCGCACCGCCCGCCGGAGGTCTCGCCCGAGCAGGCGGCGGCGCTGCCGGTCGCCGCGGGCACCGCCTGGGACACCCTCACGAACCTCGACCTGCCCGCCGGGGCGACGCTGCTGGTCAACGGGGCGGGCGGCGGGGTCGGCCTGCCGCTGGTGCAGCTGGCCCGCCGCCGCGGGCTGACGGTCGTCGGCACGGCGAGCCCCGGCAAGCACGCCCTGCTCGCCGGGTTCGGCGCCGTCCCGGTGGCCTACGGCGACGGCGTCGCCGACCGGATCCGCGCGGCCGCGCCCGGCGGCGTCGACGGCGCCCTGGACCTGGTCGGCGGCGACGCCCTGCGCGCGGTGGCCGGGCTCGTCCCGCCCGCGACGCTGTACTCGATCGCGGACAAGCCGCTGGTCGCGCAGCTGGGCGGGCGTGACGTCACCCGCGACCGCAGCACGGCGGTGCTCGACGCGCTCGCCGCACTCGTCGCGGCCGGGGAGCTCGACCCGCTGGTGCGCGAGGTCCGGCCGCTGGCCGAGGCCGGGGCGGCGCTCGCCCTGGTCGAGGACGGCCACGTGACCGGCAAGGTCGTGATCACCGTCTGAACGGGGCCGGGTCAGCGGAAGGGCGCGGCCCAGCTCGCGGTGGTCATCCCGCTCGTCGCGCGCCACCGGGCGATGTCGCGCAGCAGCGCGTCCCGGACCTCGCGGTGCGACGGCGATCCCCAGAGGTCGCGCTCCTCGTGCGGGTCGGTCTCCAGGTCGAACAGCTGCCCCTCGTCCGGGTCGAGGTACTCGACCAGCTTCCAGCGGCCGTCGAACACCATCGTCATGAGTGCCGTCCCCGCCAGGATGCGGTCACGGGCGTGCTCGGAGTACACCCGCTCACGGCCGGACCACGCACCGGGAGCCAGCGCCGGGAGGAGGGACTCGGCCTCCATCCAGCCCGGCGGGGTCAGCCCGGCCAGCTCCAGCACGGTCGGCCCGACGTCCATCAGCGAGGTCAGGCCGTCGCGGCGCACCCCGGACGCGGTCACCCCCGCACCGCAGACGACCAGCGGCACGTGCACGCTCGGCTCGTACATCGTCCACTTCTGGCTGTGCCCGTGGTCGCCGAGACAGTCGCCGTGGTCGGAGGTGAACACGATGACCGTCCGGTCCAGCACCCCCCGGCGCTCCAGCGCGGAGACGATCTCCCCGACCTGCTCGTCGATCATCGTGACGTTCGCGGCGTAGTGCCGCCGCCGGCGCGCCTCCTGCTCGGGCGTCGTGTCGAGGCGGTGCACGACGGCGTCGTGATCGACACCCATGTGCTGCTCGCGCAGCTGCTGCAGTGCGGCGGGCTGGGCCGCCACGTCCTCCGGCGTCGCGTGCGGCAGCGGGACGTCACGGTCCCGGTAGGGCTCCAGCGCCTGCGGGGTCGGGTCGTACGGCGGGTGCGGCCCGGGGAAGCCGACCTGCAGGAAGAACGGCTCCTCGCCGCGCCAGCGGTCCAGCCACATCGTCGCCAGTCCACCCACGAACACATCGGCATGCAGGTCGGCGGGGGGTTCCCACTCGAAGGCGCCGAGCCGCTCGGCGTAGTCGGCACGCTCGGCGTAGGTCACCCGGCTCGGCTTGCGCACACCGCGCGTCCACAGTGCCTTGTCCCAGGTGTCGAGGTAGAACGGCAGCCGCGGGGTGTCGCGGTCCTTGTTCTCGACGACGTGGCGCTCGTGGAATCCGACCGACGCCTCGTACGGGTAGGTGTGCATCTTCCCGACGTTCACGCACCGGTACCCCGAGTCGGCGAGCTGCTCGACCCAGGAGTGGTGCCACGGCTCGTCGTTGCGCAGCACGCCGGTGGTGTGCGGGTACAGCCCGGAGAACAGGCTCGCCCGCGACGGCGCGCACGACGGCGACGTCACGTAGGTCCTGGTGAACGCGACGCCCTGCTCGACGAGACGGTCCAGGTGCGGGGTGTCGACGTGGTCGTGCCCGAGTGCCGCGATGGTGTCGAAGCGCTGCTGGTCGGTCATGACCAGCACGATGTTCGGACGGTCACCGGGATCGGTGGCAGCGGGGATGCGGCTGGCGGACAAGCGATCTCCTGCGGGAGGTGACGGACGGGTTCAGGAGGCGGTGCGACCGAGTACCTCGACCTCGAAGCGGTCGAGCAGCGGGTCACCGGTCTCGGTCATCCAGGACCGCAGCCGCTCCCGGTAGTCGTCGAGCACCGTGGCGTGCGCCGTGTCGGTGGCGAGGTCGGACAGCGCGTGCGGGTCCGCGCGCAGCGCGTAGAGCTCCTCGGGGGCGCGGCGGAGGTAGAACTCCCGGCGTGCACGGACCGACGGGTCGGTGGAGTCCTGCATGGCGGCCCACGACAGGCCGTGCATGTTCTCCGCCCGGTACTGCCGCTCGCCGTCGGACCAGGCGTTCCAGATGTAACCGTGCGCGGAGTCCTGGGCGCAGCGCATCTCGTAGCGCCCCTGGGCCGAGGTCTCGTGGAAGACGGTGACGACAGTGCGGTCCGGCTCCGGCTGCGCGCCGTCGCGCAGGCGTGGCCCGAGGCTGCTCCCACCCGCACCGTCGGGCACCGGCACCCCCGCGACCTCACAGAAGGTCGGCAGCAGGTCGAGCATCGTGAACCGGTCGCCCTCGTGCACCGACCCGGGCGTCGTGACACCCGGCCACACGAGCACGAACGGTGTGCGCGTGCTCTGCAGGTAGCAGTTGGCCTTCGCGAACGGGAACGCCATCCCGTTGTCGGACAGGAATGCCACGACGGTGTCGCGGTCGCCGCCGTGCTCGCGGACCGCCGCGGTGACCGCGCCGACCACCTGGTCGCAGCGACGCACCGAGGCGAGGTACTGCGCGTACTCCGTCGCCACCCCGTCGAGGTCCGGCAGGAACCCGGGCAGCGGGTGCTCCCCCACCGCCGGGACGAGGTCGGGGGCCGGGATCGCGGTACCGACGTCGTCGCCGAACTTCTCGGCCTCCGCGGCGCTGCCGTGGAAGGGACGGTGGGGATCGTGCATGTTGGCCATCAGGAACCAGGGCCGGTCGGCCGCGACGGCCGTGTCGAGGAAGGCCGCGGCCTCGGCCCGGTAGCGCCCGGGGTCGCGTCCCTGGCCGAGCTCGGCCATGTCCCGGGCGTGCTCCCAGCCGAACCGCTCGACCGGCGCGAGGTGGGTGACCTTGCCCAGGATGCCGAGCGCGTAGCCCGCCTCGCGCAGGGCGTCGGTGAGGACCGGGACGCCGTCGTGGATCGGCTCGAACCCCTCGGCGCCGTTGCGGTGCGGATAACGGCCGGTCATGATCGCCGACCTGCTGGGCTGACACACCGCGGCGACGACGTGCGCCTCGGGGAAGCGGGCGCCGGTCGCCGCGAGGGCGTCGATGTGCGGGGTCAGGCCCGCTGGTCCGCCGAAGCAGCCGGGGCTGCGGGCGTCCATGTCGTCGACGGTGATCAGCAGGATGTTCGGCCTGCGGTCGGATGCGGTCATGAGTAGTAGGAGACCTCCAGGGCGAGTGCGGCCGCCCCCCGGAGGCTGGCCTCGTCGCTGCTCGGCGCCGGCTCCAGCCGGAAGTCCTCGCGCAGCAGCGGGAAGATGCGCTCCCGGGTGAGCTCGCGGATGCGGGTGACGACCCGGTCCGGGGCCTCGGCGACCATGCCGCCGACGAGCACCAGGTCCGGGGTGAACAGGTTGACGACCGTGGCGAGGGCCGCCGCGAGGTGGCCCGCGACGTCGGTCTCGATCTCGACGGCCGCGGGGTCGCCCTCCGCGGCCAGCCGGTGCAGCTCCGGCAGGACCGGCGTCTCGGGGGTGATCCGGTGCCCGGCCCCGTGCATCCGCGCCCGCAGGTAGGGCTCGGCGACGACCGTCTCCAGGCACCCCCGGGAACCGCACCGGCAGAGCACCCCGTTCTCGGCGACGCGGGTGTGACCCAGGAAGGACTCCCCCGAGGGACCCGCGGCGTAGCGCTGCGGGACGGCCGCGGCGATACCGAGCCCCACCCCGCGCCGCACGTACAGGTAGGCGATCGCGTCCCGTGCGGTGCCACCGCGTCTCGTCTCGCCGAGCGCCATCAGGCGGACGTGGTGGTCGACCACGACCGGGACACCGAGCGCCCGTTCCAGGTGGTCGGCGACGGGGACGTCGCGCCAGCCGAGGTTGATGGTCAGCCGGTTGACCCGGCGCGCCTCGTCGACCGCGCCGGGCAGCCCGACCGCGAGGCCGATGCAGGGCGCCCCGGAGTCCGCGGCGACCAGCGCCGACACCTCGGCGGCGACGAGGTCGAGCACCTCGGCCGCCGGCGCCGTGACATCGAACGGCACCGATCGTGTGGAGCGGACCCGGGCCTCGGCGTCGGCCAGCGCGAGCCGGATCGTGCCGTACTCGACCTGCACCCCGCAGACGGTCACCGCGTCGACGGCGGGCACGAGAGCGACGGCGGGGCGTCCCATCCGTGGCTCGGTCACCCCGCCCTCGCGGACCAGCCCGCTGCCGACCATGGCGGAGACCGCCTTGCTGACCGTGGCCGCGGACAGCCCGGTCAGCTCACCGACCCGTGTCCGGGACACCGGACCGCACTCGCGCAGCACCCGCAGGACGGCGGCCTCGTACGGGCCGCGCCTGCGATCACGACTCAGCGTCGCCACGGTCGTTCCCCTCTCGCACTCCGTAGTGCCGGACGCGACTGTAGCAGCCGGTTACTTCGCATCAAGAAGAAAGAACATGCACCTAGCGACCGTGTTTGCCTAAGAAGCACTCCTTGACGCGCGATCGTCCGACTGATTACTTTTCGCGGCGCAGAAAGTCCCGAACGCCTCCCTCGACGACGAGGAGCACTATGCGAGCCCGTGCACGACCGTCCCGGCCCCGACGACGGCTGAGAACGCTCGTCACGATCGTCGCCCTCGTCGCGACGGTCGGTGCCTGCACCTCCGCCCGGAACCTCCAGAGCTCCCGGGGCGAGCGCATCGAGGGCGGCACCCTCACCTACGCGATCGCCCTCGACGCCCGGCCCGCCGGGCTGTTCCAGACCCTGGCCCGCAACAACCCGTGGGTCGAGAACGTCTTCCAGCCACTGATCCGCCTGGACGCGCGAACCCGCGCCGTTGAGCCCGTCCTGGCCACGGCCGTCGACGTCTCCCCGGACGGCCGGACGGTCCGCATCAGCCTGCGTGAGGGCGTCACGTTCCACGACGGCCGCACGTTCACCGCCGAGGACGTCAAGTTCACGTTCGAGACGACGGCGGGCAAGGCCGCCGGGTCCAACCTGGGCAACGTCCCGCGGTCGTTCGCCTCGGTCCGGGTGGAGGACCCCACCCACCTGACCGTCACCGCGAAGGCCCCGCTCGGCGACGCGCTGTTCGACTACCTGAACCAGACGCCGATCGTCGACCCGAACACCTATGCCGGCGTCGCCGACGGCTCCCGGATCGTCGGGACCGGCCCGTTCCGGTTCACCCACTGGCAGCCCGGCGCGGGGTTCACCCTGGAGCGCTACGACGGCTACTGGAACCGCGACGCCGTGCACCTGCAGCGGATCGAGTTCGTCGTCACCGCCGACGCCACCGCTCTGCTGTCCGCGCTGCGCAGCGGCCGGGCCCAGCTGGCGTGGGGGTTGACGCCGTCGGACGCCCGGCCCTACTTCGGCGACGAGCGCTACCAGATCCTCGACGCGGGGGGCACCGTCTACCCCCTCGGCCTGGACACCACGGTCGCCCCGTTCGACGACCGACGGGTCCGGCAGGCCGTCGGCTTCGCGCTGGACCGTCAGCGCATCCGCGACCAGGTCTTCGCCGGGACCGGCGCGGTCTCCTCGCTGCCGTTCCCGGTCGGCGCCCGGGGCGTGCCGCAGGCACAGGTCGACCACTTCACCTACGACCCCGACCTGGCCCGGCGGATGATCACCGAGGCCGGCGCCGAGGGCGCCCGGGTCCCGATCTCCTACGGGGCCAACCCGACGGTGCGCGCGATCTTCGAGATCGTCGCCAACAACCTGCGCGCGATCGGCCTGGACCCGGTCGGCGTCACCCTGGACCAGCCGACCTTCCAGACCGGACAGAACCAGGGTGAGCTCGGCCCGGCGTGGCTGTCGCTGCACTCGCAGATCCCGCTCGCCCCGTCGACGATCATCGACTCGATCCCGGTGCTGCGCGAGGGCAACCCGTCGAAAGCCGACTCACCACGGTTCGAGGCGCTGAAGAAGGCCCTGCGCACCGCACCGCCGGGGAGCCCGCAGGCGGACGCCGCGGTCGTCGCGCTCGGTGCGTACCTGAACGACGAGGCGTTCCTGCATCCGGTGGTCCAGGCCCCGGAGATCCTGGTCGCCTCGATCAAGACCGGCGACGTGGCGGTCACCATGCGTGGCGTCACGTTGCTCGAGAACGCCTACGTGACGGGCTGAGTGATGATCCGTTTCCTGATCGGCAAGCTGCCCTCGTTCGCACTGGTCGCCCTCGTCAGCTCGGTGATCGCCTTCGTCCTGCCCCGGCTCGCGCCCGGTGACGCCGCGGTCGAGCTGGCCGGACCGGACGCGACCCCCGAGATCGTGGCGGGCATCCGGGCCGAGCTCGGGCTCGACCAGCCGCTGTGGCAGCAGTACCTCCTCTGGATCGGCGGGGTGTTCCGGGGCGACCTGGGACGGTCCTACATCCTCAACCGGCCGGTCACCGAGCTGATCGGCAGCAGGCTGGAGAGCACCGTCGAGCTCGCCCTGCTGGCGACGGTCATCATGATCGCGGTCGGGCTGCTGCTGGGTGTCCTCGGCGGCTCCCCACGCTCGCGCGGCGCCCGCTCGGTGGTGGACGGGTTCAACACGGTGTTCCTGGCGATCCCGCCGTTCCTCACCGGCCTGCTGCTCATCCTGTTCCTGGGGCTGGCGCTGCCGCTGCTGCCGGTGAGCGGTGAGATCGCGCTGCTGGACGACCCCGAGCTCGGCATCCAGTACCTGATCCTGCCCGCGGTCGCGCTGGCCCTGCCGCAGGCGGCCGTCGTGGCCCGGCTGCTGCAGACCTCGATGCTGACCGCCCGCGGCGAGGACTTCGTCGACCTGGCGCGCTCCAAGGGGGCGCGGCCCGGCCGCGTCACCCGCAGGCACGTGCTGCGCAACAGCGTCGGCACGGTGGTCGTGGTGATCGGCCTGCGCATCGGCGACCTGCTGGGCGGCGCGATCGTGGTCGAGGCGATCTTCGCCCGGAACGGGCTGGGCACCCTCGCGGTGTCCTCGGTCCAGTCCCGTGACTATCTCGTGGTCCAGGCCCTCATCCTCGGAGCGGTGCTCGTCGCGGTCGTGATGCAGCTGCTGTCGGAGATCGTCCTGGCCGCCCTCGACCCGCGCGTCCGGCTGGGAGGCTGACCGATGACGACCACCGACCCCACCACGACCGTCCCCGCCGACACGGACCCGGCCGGCGAGCGCCGGCCGGTCCCCGGGGCGCGCTACCTGCAGGCGTTCCGCACCCCGCGCGGGATCGTGGCCGGCGCCCTGGTCCTGGGGCTGGCCCTGCTCGCGGCGCTGGCCCCGGTCCTGTTCCCGGGCGGCTACGACGAGCAGACCCCGGACGCTCTGCTCCCCGTCTCCTTCGCGCACCCGTTCGGGACCGACGAGCTGGGCCGCGACATCTTCGTGCGCAGCGTCTACGGGCTGCGCACCGACCTCGCGCTGGTCCTCTACGCCGTCCCCGTCTCGATGGTGCTGGGGACCGTCCTCGGCCTGCTCGGCGCGGTGGCCGGCTGGCTCGGCACGCTGACCCAGCGGATGCTCGACATCATCGTCGGCTTCCCCGGCCTCATCCTCGGCATCTCGGTGGTGCTGGTCGTCGGGACCGGCTTCCGCGGGCTGGTCGTCTCGATCATCCTGATCGGGCTGCCCACGTTCGGCAGGCTGGCCCGCCAGGTGTTGCTGACCCAGCAGGACCGGGAGTACGTGCTGGCCGCCCGCACCCTGGGCATCGGCCGGTGGCGGATCATGACCCGGCACATCCTGCCGAACACGCTGGACCCGATCCTGGTGCAGGGCTCGGTGTTCATCGTGCAGGCCGTGTTCCTCGAGGCCGGGCTGTCCATCGTCGGCCTCGGCATCCAGCCTCCCGAGCCGTCGCTCGGCTCGCTGCTCAACCTCGGCATGCGCTACGTCGAGCAGGCCCCCACCTACATCATCGGCCCCATCGTGGTCCTGCTGCTGCTCGCCCTGGCGTTCAGCCTGCTGACCGACGCCCTCAACGAGGCGGTGAACCGCACGTGACCCCCATCCTCGTCGACGTCCGCGGCCTGACGGTGCAGTTCCGCACCGGACGCGGCACGGTCCGCGCGGTCAACGACGTCTCCTGGCAGCTGCGCGAGGGCGAGATCCTCGGCATCGTCGGGGAGTCCGGCTCCGGCAAGTCCGTGACCGCGCGGGCCGTCATGGGGATGCTGCGCTCCCCCGGCCGGGTCGACTCCGGCGTCGTCGAGCTCGGCGGCCGTGACCTGCTCGGGCTGGACGAGCTGCAGCTGTGTGAGGTCCGCGGCCGGGACATGGCCATGGTCTTCCAGGACCCGCAGGCCGCACTGAACCCCGTGATGCGGGTCGGCGAGCAGATCGCCGAGGCCCTGCTGGTGCACGGCGCGAGCCGGTCCGCGGCCCGGGCCCGGGCGCTGGAGCTGCTCGCCCAGGTGGGGATCCCCGACGTCGAGCGCACCGCCGACCTCTACCCCCACGAGTTCTCCGGTGGCATGCGCCAGCGGGTCGTGATCGCGATCGCGCTGGCCAACAAGCCCCGGCTGCTCATCGCCGACGAGCCCACCACCGCCCTGGACGTCACCATCCAGGCGCAGATCCTGGAGCTGCTCGTCGAGCTGCGCCGCGAGCTCGGCATCGCGATCGTGATGATCACCCACGACATGGGGGTGGTCGCCGAGCTGTGCGACCGGATGCTGGTCATGTACGGCGGCCGGGTCGTCGAGTCCGGGCCGGTCGCGGACGTCTTCGCCGCGCCCCGTCACCCCTACACCCACGCCCTGCTGGGCGCCGTCCCGCGCGCCGACGCCGGGTCCGACGCGCTGCCCGCCATCCCGGGTTCGCCGCCGGACCCGGCACGGCTGCCCACGGGCTGCGCGTTCCATCCCCGCTGCGCCGTCGCCGAGCCGCAGTGCGCCACGACACGGCCCGAGCTCACCACGCGCGACGGCGACCGGACGGCGGCCTGCTGGGTCAGCGAACGCGGCGACACCGTCACCGTGCTGCCCACACCGACCGTCCGCACCCGCCGACCGGGCACGGACCCGCGGCCCATCCTGCAGGTCACCGACCTGGTCACCGACGTCGGATCCCGCTCGCGCGGGCTGTTCGGCCGCACCCCGCCGGTCCACGCGGTGAACGGGGTCTCCCTGGAGGTCGCCGCCGGCGAGACGCTCGGCCTGGTCGGCGAGTCCGGCTGCGGGAAGTCGACCCTGTCGCGCACGATCGTCGGCATCAACCGGCCCGCCTCGGGCCGCATCGTCGTGGACGGCACCGACGTGACCGCGATGGACCGACGGGCGTCGGGCACCGTGACCTCCACGATCCAGTACGTGTTCCAGGACCCGTACGCGTCGTTGAACCCGCGCCGTACCGTCGGCCAGTCGCTCACCGAGGCGCTGGGGATCGCCGGTGTCACCGGCCGGACGGCCCGCACCCGGTCGGCCGAGCTGCTGGACCGGGTCGGGCTGCACCGCGGGCACCTCGACCGCTACCCGCAGGCGTTCTCCGGAGGGCAGCGTCAGCGGGTCGGCATCGCCCGGGCCCTGGCCGCCGAACCCCGGATGCTGATCTGCGACGAGCCGGTGTCCGCACTGGACGTGTCGATCCAGGCGCAGATCATCAACCTGCTCGAGGACCTGCGCAACGACCTCGGTCTGGGCTACCTGTTCATCGCCCACGACCTGGGCGTCGTCCGGCACCTGTCGGACCGGGTGGCGGTGATGTACCTGGGCCGCATCGTCGAGACCGGCCCGGCCGAGGACGTCTACCGCGCCCCGCAGCACCCCTACACCCGGGCGCTGCTGTCCTCGACCCCGGAACCGGACACCGCCGCCCGCGGCCGGGAACGGATCGTGCTGACCGGGGACATGCCGAGCCCGGCGCACCCGCCGAGCGGCTGCACGTTCCGCACCCGGTGCCCGATCGGCCCGCTGCACCGCTCCGGGCGCGAGATCTGCGAGCAGCAGCGGCCCGACCTCGCCCCGACCCCCGCCGGACAGCTCGCCGCCTGCCACTTCCCGGGAGAACTGTGACGACCGCCCGCCCGAACATCCTGCTCGTGCTGGCCGACGACCTCGGCTGGTCCGACCTCGGCGCCTTCGGCGGCGAGATCGACACACCGCACCTCGACGCGCTGGCCCGCGACGGGGTCCGCATGTCGTCGTTCTACAACACCGCCCGGTGCAGCCCGTCGCGGGCGAGCCTGCTCACCGGGCGCGACCCGCACGAGACCGGGATCGGGATCCTCACCGACGACCAGCGCCCGCACGGCTACCCGGGGTCGCTGTCCACGGCGGTGCCGACCGTGGCCGAACACCTGTCCGCGGCCGGGTACCGGACGGGTCTGTCCGGCAAGTGGCACCTGTCCAGCGACACCGCCACCCCGAACGACACGTGGCCGACGCGGCGCGGGTTCGACGAGTTCCACGGCATCCTGGCCGGTGCCGACGACTACTTCCACCCGCGCGGGCTGTTCCGCGGCGAGACCCGCCAGGAGGTCCCCGGCGACGGCTACTACCTCACCGACGCGGTCACCGACCACGCGGTGGAGTTCGTCCGCTCCGGCGGCGACGAGCCGTTCTTCCTCTACCTGGCCTACACCGCGCCGCACTGGCCGCTGCACGCCCCCGAGGAGGTCGTGCAGCGGTACGAACAGCGCTACCTCGCCGGGTGGGACGCGTTGCGCGAACAGCGTCTCACCCGGCTGCGGGAGAACGGTCTGCTCGGCACGGAGTCCCCGCTGAGCCCGCGCGATCCGCGCGAGCAGGCCTGGGCCGACACCGCGGACCGGGCATGGCAGGCCCGTCGGATGGCCGTCTACGCCGCCCAGGTCGAGGTCATGGACACCGGGATCGGCCGGATCGTCGACGCGCTGCGGGAGTCCGGGCGGCTGGCGGACACGCTGATCCTGTTCCTGTCCGACAACGGCGGGTGCGCCGAGGAGCTGCCACCGCCGGACGCCGTGCACTTCCGGTCCCGCCAGCCCTCGCACACCCCGGACGGACGGCCGATGCGGCTCGGCAACGAGCCCGGCATCGTGCCCGGGCCCGACGACACCTTCGCCAGCTACGGCCGGGCCTGGGCGAACCTGTCCAACACCCCGTTCCGGCTCTACAAGCGCTGGGTGCACGAGGGCGGGATCGCCACCCCGATGATCGTGCACTGGCCCGCGGGCGAGCTGGCCGACGGCACGGTGCGGACCGACCCGTTCCAGCTCGTCGACGTCGCCCCGACCCTCGCCGCGGTCGCGGGCGCGGGCCCCGTGGACTCCCGTGGGACCTCGATGCTCGACAGCTGGCGCGGCACCGACGCTCCGGCCGACCGGGCGCTGTTCTGGGAGCACATCGGCAACTGCGCGGTCCGGGTCGGCCCGCTCAAACTCGTCCGGACCGCCGGTGCCCCCTGGGAGCTCTACGACCTCGACCACGACCGCTCCGAGCTCCACGACCTCGCGGCCGACCGGCCCGACGACGTCGCCCGGCTCGCCGCACGCTGGCAGGACTGGGCCGCCGACCACGGCGTCCTGCCCTGGCCGATCCCCACCCCCGGAGAGGACCGATGACCGCACCCACCCGGCGACCGAACGTCGTCATGATCCTGACCGACGACCACGCGTCGCACTCGATCGGCGCCTACGGATCGCTGGTCAACGCCACCCCGCACATCGACGGGATCGGCCGTGACGGGTGGCGGTTCGAGAACTGCTTCGCGACGAACGCCCTCTGCTCACCCAGCCGGGCCAGCATCCTGACCGGCACCTACAGCCACGTGAACGGGGTCTCCACCCTGGTCACCCCGATCGACGCGAGCCAGCCGACGTTCGTCTCGGCGCTGCGCGACGCCGGCTACCGCACCGCGATGATCGGCAAGTGGCACATGGGCGACGGCGACGGCCACGACCCGCAGAACTTCGACCACTGGGACGTCGTGATCGAACAGGGCGAGTACTGGAACCCGCGGTTCCTGTCCGCCGACGGGCTGCGCACGGTCGAGGGCTACGCCACCGACGTCATCACCGACCTGGCCCTGGAGTGGGTCGAGTCCCTGCCCGGCGACGATCCGTGGTGCGTGCTGATCTACCACAAGGCGCCGCACCGCCCGTGGGAGCCGAAGCCCGAGCACGCCGCGCTGTACCGCGACCCGGTGCCGCTGCCGGCGACCTTCCACGACGACATGTCCACCCGCAGTTCCTCGGCGCGGCGGGCGCTGATGCGGGTCGCGGACAACCTGAACACCGAGGACCTCAAGGTCGACCCGCCGGACGGGCTGACCTACGACGAGCTGGCCGTGTGGAAGTACCAGCGCTTCATGGAGGACTACCTGGCCTGCGTGCACAGCGTCGACGAGAACGTCGGCCGGGTGGTCGAGTTCCTGCGCGGGCGCGGCGAGTACGACGACACCCTGCTCATGTACGCCTCGGACCAGGGCTTCTTCCTCGGCGACCACGGCTGGTTCGACAAGCGCTTCATGTACGAGGAGTCGCTGCGGATGCCCCTGCTGCTCAGCTACCCGGCGCGGCTGCCCGCCGGGCGGGTGCACGACGGCATCGTCACCAACGTCGACTTCGCGCAGACGATCCTGGAGGCCGCCGGGGTGGCCGTCCCCGAGCGGATGCAGGGCCGCAGCTTCTGGAACGACCTCTCCGGGGAGGCTCCTGCCCCGCCCCCGGCCGCGGGCATGTACTACCGGTACTGGGAGCACGACGACGTCTTCCACCACGCCCCGGCGCACTACGGCTACCGCGACGACCGGTACAAGATCATCTACTACTACAACGACGGGCACGGCCTGCCCGGCACCGGGCCGTTCGTCTACCCCGGCGAGTGGGAGCTGTTCGACCTGCACACCGACCCGCACGAGCTGCACAACGTCTACGACGACCCCGGCCACCGCGACGTGCGGGAGCGGATGACGCTGGCCCTGTGGCGCGAACAGCACCGGCTCGGCGACACCCCGCACCCGGGGCAGACCGTCCCGGCGTCCGTGCGGGGATGCCGCCCGGAGGGGGCATCCGCGTGAGCGGCTGCTGCGCGCCGGGTGCGGCGCCGTCGGGGCGGGCGCGCCGAGCCGGGTCGCGGACCGGCAGCGGTGCCCCGGCCGGGCACGGCGTCGAGCGGTGCCGGGTGCCGGCACAGACGTTCCGGATGGGCGACGCCCACGGCGACTCCCGCTGGGACGACGGCGAGGGCCCGGTCCGCGCCGTCACCCTCGACGCGTTCGACATCGACGCGACCACGGTGACCAACGCCGACTTCGCCCGGTTCGTCGACGCCACCGGTCACGTGACCGAGGCCGAGTCGTTCGGCTTCTCCGCGGTGTTCCACCTCGCGCTGGCCGCGCCCGACGAGGCGGTCATGGGCCGGGTACCCGGGGCCCCGTGGTGGCTGGGCGTCCGGGGTGCGGACTGGCAGCGTCCCGGTGGCCCCGGGTCCACCACCGAGGGGATCGACGACCACCCCGTCGTCCACGTGAGCTGGAACGACGCGCAGGCGTACTGCGCCTGGGCCGGCCGGGCGCTGCCGACCGAGGCGCAGTGGGAGTGCGCGTCCCGCGGCGGGCACGACGGACGGCGCTACCCGTGGGGCGACGAGCTCGACGCGCCGGACCGCTGCAACATCTGGCAGGGCCGCTTCCCCGCCGAGAACACCCTCGACGACGGCCACCTCACGACCGCACCGGTCCGCAGCTACCACCCCAACGACTACGGCCTGTGGCAGACGGTCGGGAACGTGTGGGAATGGTGCGCGGACCGGTGGGACCCGGCCCGGGGCGACGACAGCCGCGTCACGCGGGGCGGTTCCTACCTGTGCCACGCGTCGTACTGCAACCGGTACCGCAACGCGGCACGGTCGTCGAACACGCCGGACTCGTCCACCGGCAACACCGGCTTCCGTACCGTGGCCCGATGACCGCCCCCACCGGACGCAGGTTCCCGGCCCGGCTGTTCCGGCGTGGCGACGAGCCCGACCCGCGCTTCACCCTGGCCAACGAGCGGACGTTCCTGGCGTGGATCCGGACCTCGCTGGCGCTGGTCGCGGCCGGGGTCGCCCTGGAGGCCCTGGGGCTGGACCTGCACGCGGGCCTGCGGCTGGCGGCGTCGCTGGTCCTCATCGGCGCCGGCCTGCTCACCCCGGTCCAGGCATGGGCGGGGTGGTACGTCACCGAACGCAGCCTGCGTGCCGGGCGGCCGCTCCCGCCTCCTCTGCTGGCCCTGCCGACCGCGGTCGCCGTCGTCGTCGCGGGCGGACTGGTCGCGCTGGCGGTGCTGCTGCGGTGAACGCGGACCGGGTGTTCGACGCGGGTCTGCAGCCCGAGCGGACCGGGCTGGCGTGGCGGCGCACGGCCGTGTCCCTCGCGGTCGGCTCGCTCGTCGCGCTGCGGGTGCTGCCGGTGCACGTCGGGCATGTGGCCGCGACCCTGCCGGGCCTGGTCGGGCTGGTCGCGGCCGTCGTGCTCGGGGTCGTCGGCGAGTACCGCTACCGCGGCACCCACCGGCGGCTCACCGGAGTGGTGCCGGGAACCGTGGGAGGTGGTGCGGCGCTGCTGCTCACCGCGGCCGGCTGCGGCGCCCTCGGGGTGGGCGCGCTGGTGCTGGTCGTGTTCTGAGCGGGGTCACCGCCGGAACAGGAACAGTCCGTAGCGGTGCTCCTCGTCGACCCACTCCGTCTCGTGCCGCAGCCCGTGCCCGGCGACGTCGGCGACCAGCCGGTCGCGGTCGAACTTCGCGGAGAACCCGACGTTCACGCTGTCCCCGCGGCGCAGCTCCAGCACCCGGTCCAGGCCGGGCAGCGGCACCACCTGGTCGCGGCGCGCCCACAGCCGCCCGTCGACCACACCCACCCCGTCGTCGGGGCCGGGGTCGTAGTGCGCGACGGCGTGCAGCCCGTCGAGGTCGACACCGCCGCCGAACCGGCGTGCCAGGTGGTCGAGGTGGTTGAGCCGGAACCGGGCGAAGGCGTCGTACCCGGGCGGGTCGTTGTAGCAGGACTCGAACACCGCGGCGGGCTTGACCAGGTCGGCCGAGAGCAGCAGGGCGTCACCGGGGCGCAGGGTCGCGCCGATCCGGGCCAGCAGCGCGGCGCGCTCACCGGTGGTGGTGTTGCCGATGTTGGCGCCGAGGAACAGCACCGCCACCGGGGCGCCGCCGTCGTCGCGCAGCCGGTCGAGGCCGGCCTCGTACCGCCCCCACAGCCCGGTGACGGTCAGCCCCGGCAGGTCCGCCATGCGTTCGGCGCTGAGCACGAGCATCTCGCGGCTCACGTCGATCGGCAGGTAGGTCGTCGGCCGGGCCGCCGAGCAGTGTTCGAGCAGCAGCCGCGTCTTCTTCGCGCTCCCGGACCCGAGCTCGGCGACGCGTGGGCAGCCCAACCGGGCCGCGATGTCGGTGCCGTACCGCTCCAGGAGCGCCCGCTCGCACCGGGTCAGGTAGTAGCTCGGCAGCTCGGTGATCTGTTCGAACAGCTCCGAGCCGAGCGCGTCGTAGCCGAACCAGGGCGGGATCCGCGGCAGCGGCTCGGCGAGGCGGGCGCGCAGCTCGTCGGTGTCGTCCCAGAAGGAGCCCTGTTCCAGCTCGACCGGGGCGGCGGTCACCGGCCCGGCCCGTCATCGAGCGGGCGGCGCAGGCTCGACTCCCCCGCCGCCCAGCGGGCCAGCACGTGCCCGCCGAGCCGGTCGCCGAGCAGCCCGGCGGCCCGGATCCCGAACACGACGTCGGCGGCCAGGCCGGGCTCGGTACGCAGCAGCGGGGCGAGGACGTCGCGACGCACGACCTGCTCGTGCACGGCGTCGGCCTCCACGTGCTCGTCGTAGAAGCGGATCGCGGCGGGGCCGCAGCCGAGCCGGCGCATCGCGCGGACCAGGCGCTCCGATCCGGGCGAGGAGGTCAGCTCGACCAGCGCGAACTGCCCGACCAGCGCGCCGCGCAGGCTGCGCCGCAGCCCGCACAGCGACATGAAGTTGACCTCGGCGAGGGTCTCGGCGCCGACGGTGTCGACGTGCGCGCCGTAGGCGTCGGACAGTCCGAGGTCGCGCATCATGCCGGCGAACAGCACGGCGTGCATGCCCGCGGCGTCGCCCGCGCCGTACTCGTCGTGCTCGACGGTGACCAGGCCCGCCTTGGCGGCCGGGGGCAGCCGCGGGATCACCCAGGCCTGCGGGTCGGCCTCCTTCAGGTGGTAGATCGAGCGGTGCACGACGTACTCGCGCAGCTGCCACAGTTCGCCGCGGCGCAGCAGGTGGTGGGTCACGCCGGTCTCCGCGCCCGGCCCGACCGGCTCGACGAGCAGCTCGGCGACGGTCGCGTCGACGTCGTCGCCGGGCGGGACCGCAGCACGCAGGGCGGCCAGGAACCGGTCCTCCAGCGCCACGCGCAGGCCGAGCAGGGCCACGTCCCACTCGTGCTCGTCGCCGACCCCGGCGAAGCCGCGGTAGTGCAGCTCGTAGCAGCAGTGCAGGGCCAGGTGCAGGTCCTCGCCCCACGGGTCGGCGTCGTCCGCGGCGGGCAGCGCGGCGGGGTCGCCGCCCAGCCGGGCCAGGACGGCGCCGGACAGCGGGCCGCGCGCCGCCGGCAGCGGCGCGGTCCCGGTGCCCGGGTGCGGGGGTGCGGTCACGTCGGGTCCTCCTGTCGCACGCGGGTGCGGTGGCTGGTGTCGCAGAACGGCGGACGGCGGGTGCGCCGGCAGGTGCACAGCGCGGTGACCGGGCGCCGCGACGTCACCCGGGTGCCGTCGGGCAGCTCGACCTCCACCGGGCCGGTCACCAGGACCGGGCCGTCGTCGGTGAGCCGCACCCGGGCGGGGCCGGCGCCGGTCTCACGACCCACGGACGGCCTCGATCACCACGAGCTCCTCGTCGGCGGCGCCGGGCTCGACCAGGCCGCGGGCCTCGTGCAGCGCGGTGCGGGCCCGCATCACCGGGCCGAGCGGGATCCGGGACCGGTCGGCGACCCGCACGGTGAGCCCGGCCGCGGCGAGCCGGTCCAGCGAGGCCTGCACCCCGGAGACCGCGCTGTGCACCATGAGCAGCGCGCCGCCCGGACCGAGGTGGGCGGCGACGCCGTCGCAGATGCGGTCGATCACGGCGCGGCCGTCGCGACCGCCGTCCCAGCTGCGGGCCCGGCGGTACCGGACGAGCCGGTCGGTGTGCGACGGCACGTACGGCGGGTTGGCGGTGACCAGGTCGAACCGCCGGCCGTCGACGGGGCCGAACAGGTCACCGCGGTGCACCGTCAGCGCGGTGCGGTGCAGCCGGGCGTTGACCCGTGCCGCGAGCACGGCGCGCCGTGACAGGTCGACCGCGGTGACCGCGCCGGCACCGCAGCGGGCCGCGGCGAGCGCCACGGTCCCGGTGCCGGTGCCCAGGTCGAGCACGGCCCCACGGGCCCGCCCGGAGACGGCGACGGCGCGGGCCAGCATCTGCGAGTCCGACTGGGGCCGGTAGACCCCGGGCGGGGTCAGGAGCATGGGCGCCACGTCAGTGCGCGACCGTCTCGCGGGCCACCTCGGCGTGCCGGGTGCGGGCCGCGGTGAGCACGCCCGCCCGGTTCTTGTGCTGCTCCTCGTAGCGCAGCACGGCCTGCACGTCCTCGGGCGTGTCGAGCTCGCGGACGGCGCGGGCCGCGTCGGGGACGGACAGATCGTCGTAGCCGTCGACCGGGAGCTCGCCGGCGCCGAGCGCGCCGCGGGACCGACGGGTGTCGTGCAGGGCGCGGGCGGTGTCGCCGGCCCGCTCGCGGCGGGCGATGTCCTCGGCGCGCTCCAGGGCGGCGTCCAGCCCGGAGCCGAGGACGTCGGCGGCGTCGCGTCCGGCGCGGTCGGCGCCGTCGCCGAGTGCCGACGCGGTGCGCCGCACCCGTTCCCCGGCCCGGGTCAGCTCGTGCCCGGCCCGGTTCAGGCCGACGGCGCCGAGGCGGGCCGGTAGCCGTACGACGTCGGTGACGGCGCCGCGCACGACCTGCAGCGGGGTGGCCCGCAGCGGCGCGGGCCCGCCGACGGCCTCCTCGGCGAGCACGGTGGTCAGCCACTCGACGGTCTCGGTGTGGGCCTCGACGAGCTCACCGGCGAGGCGGTGCACCCGGTCGGGCCCCGACGCGGTCAGCGCCTGCAGGTAGCGGGCGCGGTCCTGCAGCTGCCGCTCCAGCGCGAGGTCGCCGAGCAGCGCCTCGTCGAAGCGCTGGGCCTGCTCGACCTGGCTCTTCACGAACGCGAGGATCCGGCCGCCGACGGCACCGACCAGGTCGGGTACGGCGTCGAGCTCGCGCAGGGCGTCCTGGATGCGGCCGAGGCGGGCCTCGGCGCGACGGGCGTTGTCGGTGAGCTCGCGGCGGGTCTCGTCGGTGCGGGCCTGCACGGTGCGCAGGCCCGCGATCCGGTTCTCGGTGCGGGTCAGCTGCTCCAGCACACGGAGCTGGGCGACCACGGCGGCGGTATCGGTCACGAACACGTCCTCTTGCGGCGGCGACAGGGTCGGACCGCGCCTACCCGCGATCCGCGGTCCCACTCCTGCCCACCGGTGCCGCTCCGGTCAGACCACCGGCATGTTCAGCTCGGTGCGCAGGTCGGCGGGGTCCATGTCCGGCGACGGCTCGGTGAGGTAGACCTCCCAGAACACGTCGCCGCCGCGCAGGCCCTGCTCGGCGGCCCACTCGCCCAGCCGCTGCCAGGCGGCGCCGAGCCCGTCGAAGGACCCGGCGTGCACGACGCGGGCCACCCGGCAGGCGGGCAGCGCGCCGGCGACGACGTCGCCGTCCGGGGTGACCTCCCGGTCGGTGGGGAACCCCGTCTCGAGGTCGGCGGTCGCCGTCAGCGGCCCCCGGTACAGCGCGAAAGCCGGGCCGGTGACCGTCACGCCCTGCCCGGCCACGGCGGCGGGGAGGACGGAATAGGCGCGGTCGAAGAACGCGGGCAGGCCGGTGCCCGGGACCGTGCCGCGGACGACGGCGGTGGGGCGGGCGCTGACCTCGACGAGCTCGGGGGTGGTCATGGACGGGTCCTTCCGGCCGGGTGGGTGGTCCACCGGGGTGGACCGCGCCGGGCGGGCGGACTCATCGGTCCGCGCGGGGCGCGAGGTGGGTGGCGAGGAAGCGGTCGGCGGCCTCGAACATGGTGGCCAGGTTCTCCGGGTTGACGATGGCGTGCCCCTCGTCGTCGAACACCAGGTACTCCACGTCCACCCCGCGGCCGCGCAGCGCCGCGACGAGGTTGTCGGACTCGGCGCGCACCACCCGGACGTCGTTGGCGCCCTGCACCACCATCAGCGGGGTGCGGATGTCGTCGACCCGGGTGATCGGCGAGCGGGCCAGCATGTCGGCCTCCTGCGCCGGGTCGGCCGGGTCGCCGACGTAGCGGTACCAGTTGTTGACCAGGCCGGGCCGGGTGAACTCCGGCACGGTGCGCAGGAAGTCCGCCAGGTTCGAGATACCGACGTACTCCACCGCCGCGGCGAACCGGTCCGGGGTGAACGCGACCCCGACCAGGGTCGCGTAGCCACCGTAGGAGCCGCCGAACATCGCGACCCGGTCCGGGTCGGCGTACCCGCGGGCGACGGCCCAGTCGACGGCGTCGATCAGGTCGTCGTGCATGGCGCCGGCGAACTCCCCGACCGCGGCCTCCATGTGGGCGCGGCCGAACCCGTAGGACCCCCGGAACTGCGGCTGCAGCACCGCGTAGCCGCGGTTCGCCCACAGCTGCACGCTCGCGTCGAAGCCCCACCAGTCCCGGGCCCACGGCCCGCCGTGCGGCATCAGCACCAGCGGCAGCCCCTCGGGTGCGACGCCGACCGGCAGCGTCAGGTAGGCGAGCATCTCCCGGCCGTCGCGGGCGGTGATCGTGACCGCCTCGACCGGCGCGAGCTGTGCCGGGTCGAGGTCGGCGCGCGGGCGGAACAGCAGCCGCGACTCCCCCGTGGCGCGGTCGTGGAACCAGGTCTGGGGGTCGCGGTCGTGGACGAAGGTCGCGACCCAGCGTCGGCCCTCGACGTCGCCGGAGACACTGGACAGGTCGCCGTCGCACAGGTCGCGCAGCGCGACGAGCACCTCGGCGAAGTCCGGGTCGACGGCCCGGATCTCCTGGCGCGCACCGAGGTAGCGGACGCCGAGCAGCTCGCCGGTGCCGCGGTGGCGGATCAGCGCCGACGGGAGGCTGGGGAAGATCTGGGCGCGGATGTCGATGTCGTGCTCGGGGTGCCGGTCGACCTCGGTGACCTCGCCGGTCCTGGTGTCGAGCCGGCCGAGGTGCAGCCGGTCGCCGTCGCCGTAGGTGCCGATCCAGATCCCGGTGCCGTCGGGGGTGGGCTCGTAGGGGTACACGCCGAGCGGGTGGGCGTCGCCGTCGAAGGTGACGACGAGGTCGTCGCCGTGCCACACCTGCGCGACGCCGTCCTCGGTGAGGGTCTCGCGCAGCAACTCGTCGCCCGCGAGGGTCCAGCCCGCGCCGCCGCCGGGGCTCTGC
This sequence comes from Pseudonocardia sp. McavD-2-B, assembly GCF_024124365.1. Taxonomy (NCBI): domain Bacteria; kingdom Bacillati; phylum Actinomycetota; class Actinomycetes; order Pseudonocardiales; family Pseudonocardiaceae; genus Pseudonocardia; species Pseudonocardia sp. McavD-2-B. Next base: position 1,159 of record NZ_JAMXSG010000060.1, on the reverse strand, counting down.
GCGAGCACGGTGAACTCGCCGGTGGCGACGTCGATCTCGCACAGGTCGAACTCGACGGGGTTGCGGGCGTTGCTCTGCAGCAGGACCCGTCCGGGACGTTCCGGGCGCTGTTCGACGCCGAACGCGGTCGCCCCCTCGAACGGGGTGAGGTCCACCGCCGCCGACGCGGGGGCGGTGAGGTCGACCCGGTACACGTGCCAGTTCTCGTCGCCGCCGGTGTCCTGCAGGTAGAGCAGGTAGCGGGGATCGTCGGTCCAGAGGTAGCGGAGCACGGTGCGGGTCTCGTCGGCGGTGACACAGCGCTCGCCGCTGCCATCCACATCGGACACCCACACGTTCAGGTGTCCCTTCCACGGGGCCAGGAAGGCGATGCGGGTGCCGTCCGGGGAGATCGTGGCAGCGGTGCGGTCGGGCATGCGCAGCAGGTCGCGGGCGGGGATCGGGTCGGGCAGGGCCATGGTGGTCTCCGGGGTCGGGGTCACAGCGCGGTCCAGATCGTCTCGGCGTCGACGACGCGGTGGCGGCGCCAGGTGAGGGCGCGTTCGGCCGCGGCGATCACGCCCGCGACCAGCAGGCCCGTGTTCAGCCAGCCGGGCAGGGTGACCGGTGAGGTGAACGTCCCGAACCGGGCGGCGACGGCGTCGATGCCGGTGAGCAGCTCCAGCGCCACCGGGACGGCCAGGACGAGGTTGACGAGCAGCACGACGACGGCGACCGTCGCGATCGTGCGGCTCACCGCCGGTGAGCGGCGGGCCAGCCGCGTGCGGCGGTACTCCAGCGTGCCGGGCACCGGGGGCAGCCTGCGCTCGCCGCCGTCGTCGGTGACCAGGTGCATCCGGGTGATGCCGTAGAGGCCGGCGTCGACCTCGATCCGGCCGCCCGGCACCGGCAGCGACGCCGGCATCTCCGCCCGCGCGACCTGCTCGCCGTCGCGGTACAGGCGTGCGTCCCAGTCCCGTGCCTGGTCGACCTCGACGGTCCACATCGCGCCGGGCCCGCCGGGCTCGGGGAGAGGGGCCGCGTACAGCGAGCGGGTCAGGATCTGGTGGCGGCGCAGCGGCCGCAGCCGCCGGCTCACCGGGCACCCGCCGTCGCCGGGGCCGGCGCGGCGGCGTCGGCCGTACCCGGTTCGCCGAGGTCACGGAACGCGGGCGCCACC